>NZ_PQHY01000045.1:0-55577 GCF_003385175.1 Amycolatopsis ruanii | reverse complement strand
CGCCAGCCCCCGCCGAACCCCGCCCGCCTCACCGGTCCAGGCACGGGCGCTTCGGGTCGAAGGTCCAGTCCTTGATCAGGTACTGCATCGCCGCCGCGTCGTCGCGGGTGCCCAGTCCTTCGCGCTGGTACAGCTCGTGCGCCTGCGCCACCTGGTCCCAGTCCAGCTCCACCCCGAGGCCCGGCCGCCGCGGCACCTCGATCTCCCCGTCCTCGATCCGCAGCGGCTCGACCGTCAGGCGCTGGCCGTCCTGCCAGATCCAGTGCGTGTCGATCGCCGTGATGTCGCCCGGGGCGGCCGCCGCGACGTGCGTGAACATCGCCAGCGACACGTCGAAGTGGTTGTTCGAGTGCGAACCCCACGTCAGCCCCCACGCGTCGCACAGCTGCGCGACCCGCACCGAGCCCGCCATCGTCCAGAAGTGCGGGTCCGCCAGCGGGATGTCCACCGCGTCCATCCGCACCGCGTGCCCGAGCTGCCGCCAGTCGGTCGCGATCATGTTCGTCGCCGTGCGCAGGCCGGTCGCCCGCCGGAACTCGGCCATCGTCTCCCGGCCCGAGTACCCGCCCTCCGCGCCACACGGATCCTCCGCGTACGACAACACGTCCCGCAACGACCGGCCCACCCGGATCGCCTCGTCCAGCAGCCACCCGCCGTTCGGGTCCAGCGTGATCCGCGCCGACGGGAACCGCGCGGCCAGCGCCCGCACCGCCGCGGCCTCCTCCTCGGCCGGCAGCACCCCGCCCTTCAGCTTGAAGTCCTGGAACCCGTACCGCGCCTGCGCCGCCTCCGCCAGCCGCACCACGGCCTCCGGCGTCAGCGCCTCCTCGTCGCGCACCCGGAACCACCCGTCACCCGAGCCACCGCGGTACGGCAGGTCGGTGCGCCGCCGGTCACCCACGTAGAACAGGTACCCCAGCACCGGCACCCGGTCGCGCTGCCGCCCCTCGCCGAGCAGCTCCGCCACCGGCACCTCGAGGTGCTGCCCGAGCAGCTCGAGCAGCGCGGCCTCCAGCGCGGTCACCGCGTGGATCGTCACCCGCAGGTCGAACGTCTGCGCGCCGCGGCCACCCGCGTCCCGGTCGGCGAACCGGCGCCGCACCTCGGCCAGCACCGCGTGGTGCCGGCTCACCGGCCGCCCCACCACCAGCGAGCGGGAATCCTCCAAAGTGGACCGGATCGGCTCGCCGCCGGGCACCTCGCCCACCCCGGTGCGGCCCTCGGAATCGGTGAGCACCACCAGGTTCCGGGTGAAGAACGGCGCGTGCGCACCGCTGAGGTTGAGCAGCATGCTGTCCTGACCCGCGACGGGCACCACCCGCATCTCGGTCACCACGGGAACGGTCATGTCGAACGCCTTTCTAGTCGCGGGAGAGCTCGCCGTCGATCCTGCGCCACACGCCTTCCGGGTTGCCGTCGCGCAGCACCGGGGGCAGCAGCGCGGCCGGCACGTCCTGGTAGGCCACCGGCCGCAGGAACCGCTCGATCGCGAGCGAGCCGACCGACGTCGTGCGGGAGTCGGAAGTGGCCGGGAACGGGCCGCCGTGCACCATCGCGTGCCCGACCTCGACCCCGGTGGGCCAGCCGTTGAACAGGATCCGCCCCGCCTTGCGCTCCAGCACCGGCAGCAGCGCGGCGGCCAGCGGCTCGTCGCTCTCGTCGGCGTGCACGGTCGCCGTCAGCTGTCCCTCCAGCGCACGCACCACGGCGAGCAGCTCGGCCTGGTCGGCGCAGCGCACCACCAGCGAGGTCGCGCCGAACACCTCCTCCTGCAGCTCGGGGTCAGCCGTGAACCGCGACCCGTCGACGCTCAGCAGCGCCGCGCCACCACAGGCCACCGACGACCCGGCTTCGCCCCGCGCCAGCTCGGTCACCCCCGGCCGCCCGGCCAGCCGGTCCCGGCCGCTCGCATACGCGCCGGCGATGCCCAGCGTCAGCATCGTCCCGCCCGCGTCGCCGCGCACCGCGCCCGCCGCGGCGGACACGAACTCGTCCAGCCCGGGCCCCTCGACGGCCAGCACCAGGCCCGGGTTCGTGCAGAACTGGCCAGCACCCAGCGTCAGCGAGCCGACGAACGCCGTGCCCAGCTCCGCACCGCGCGCGGCCAGCGCACCCGGCAGCAGCACCACCGGGTTCACGCTGCTCATCTCCGCGTACACCGGGATCGGCTGGGGCCGGGAGGCCGCCGCGGCGACCAGCGCCAGCCCCGCGCGACGCGACCCGGTGAACCCCACCGCCTGGATCCGCGGATCGGTCACCAGCTGCGTGCCCAGCTCCGGCCCGTCCCCGACGAGCTGCGTGAACACGCCCTCGGGCAACCCGCACGCCACCACCGCGGCCCGCACCGCGGACGCGACCAGCTCGGACGTGCCCAGGTGCGCGTCGTGCGCCTTCACCACGACCGGGCAGCCCGCGGCCAGCGCGGACGCGGTGTCCCCGCCCGCGACGGAGAACGCCAGCGGGAAGTTGCTCGCGCCGAACACCGCGACCGGCCCCAGCGGCACCCGCCGTTGCCGGATGTCCGCGCGCGGCAGGGGAGTGCGGTCCGGTTGTGCCGGGTCGATGCGTGCCCCGTGCCAGCTGCCCTCGCGCAGCGTCGCGGCGAACAGCCGCAGCTGCCCGGTCGTGCGGCTGGCCTCACCGGTCAGCCGCGCCTCCGGCAGCCCCGTCTCCAGCACCGCCCGCTCGACGATCGGCCCGGCCAGCGCGCTGATCTCGTCCGCGATCCGCTCCAGGAACGCCGCCCGCGTTGCCGAGTCCGTGGCGCGGTAGACGTCGAACGCCTCCTCCGCCAGGGCAGCGGCCCGCGCCACCTCGGCCGCCCCGCCGTAGCGGTAGCCGGGCGCCAGTTCCACGCCGGTGCGCGGGTCGCGCGAGCGGACCTCCTTGCCGGAGCCGCGCACCCGCGCCGCTCCGACGAACATCTCCCCGGTCAGCATCAGGCCACCCCCTCGATCAGCGTGGTCAGCGCCGCCAGCTCGTCCGGCGTCAGGTCGCTCAGCGGCGGGCGGACCGGCCCGGCGGGATGGCCGGTCGCGGTCATGCCGGCCTTCACGATGCTCACCGCGTACCCGGCCTTCCGGTTGCGGATTTCCACGTACGGCAGCACGAACTCCTTCAGCATGCGCCGCACCTCGTCCCGCCGCTCCGCCCGCACCGCGGCGTAGAAGGCCAGCGCGAACTCCGGCACGAAGTTGAAGATCGCCGACGAGTAGGTGGTGACACCCAGTTCGAGGTAGGGCAGCGCGAACGTCTCGGCCGTGGGCAGCCCGCCGATGTAGGTGAGGCGGTCGCCGAGCCGGGCGTGGATCTTCGTGATGGCCTCGACGTCGCCGACGCCGTCCTTGTACCCGACGAGGTTCGGGCAGTCGGCGGCCAGCGCGTCCACGGTCTCGGCGCTGTACTTGGCGTTGGCGCGGCTGTAGACGATCACGCCGAGCGAGGTGGCCGCGCACACCGCGCGCACGTGCTCGGCCAGGCCGTCCTGGGGCGCCTCGGTGAGGTAGGGCGGGAACAGCAGGACGCCGTCCGCGCCCGCCCGCTCGGCCGCGCGGGCGAACTCGATCGCGGCCGCCGTGCTCTGCCCCGCGGGGGCGACGATCGGCGTGCCCTCCGGGGCGCTCTCCACCGCGGCGCGCACCACGCGGTCCACTTCGGACGGGGTGAGCGAGAAGAACTCCCCGGTCCCGCCCGCGGCGAACAACCCGGCCACCTCGTACTTGCCCAGCCGGGCGATGTTGTCGCGGTAGGCGGGCTCGTCGAAGTTCAGCTCGCGGTCGAAGTGCGTGACCGGGAACGACAGCAGGCCGGAGCCCAGCCGCCGGGCGAGCTCGGTCGGGGTGAACGTCATGACTTCTCTCCAACGGTCTCTCGGAGGGTTACCGGGGGCGCCACGACCCGGTCGCGGCGCAGGAACAGCACGAGGACGGCGGCGACCAGGCACGCGGCGGCCAGGGCGTACAGGCCCCAGGTCACCTCACCGGTCGCCTCCTTGATCAGGCCGAAGCCGTAGGGCGCGACGAACCCGCCGAGGTTGCCCAGCGAGTTGATGATCGCCACCGCCGAGGCCAGGGCCAGCGGATGCACGCTGCCCTGCGGGATCGTCCAGAACAGCGGGCTGGCGCTCTTGAAGCCCATCGCCGCGACGCACAGGAACACCAGCGCGAGCACCGGCGAGACGATCGCCGCGAGGTAGGTGCCGGCCGCGGCGACGACGAGCGCGCCGATCAGCAGCGGCTTGCTGCGGCCCAGCTTGTCCGACGCGCGCCCGGTGAAGTACATCGCGACGACCGCGCAGATCCACGGCAGCGACGACAGCAGGCCGACGGTGATGTCGTTCGTGCCCTCGATGCGGCGGATGATGTTCGGCAGCCAGAACGTGTTCGCGTAGATGGACAGCTGGATCGCGAAGTAGATCACGCAGAAGACCAGGATCTGCGGCTGCACCAGCAGGCGCCAGCGCGACACCGAGCCGCTCGCCGCGGTGGACCGGCGGGCCTCGTCCTCCTGCTCGATGGCCGCCGCCAGCGCGTCCTGCTCCGGTCGGCTCAGCCACTTCGCGTCGGTGATCCGGCTGTCCAGCCGTGTGTAGGCGATCAGGCCGACCACCACCGACAGCAGCCCCTCCAGCCCGAACAGCCACTGCCAGCCGGCCGCGCCGAGGAAGCCGTGCAGCGACAGCAGCGGCCCGGACAGCGGGCCGGACACCGCGGCGGCGATCGACGAGCCCGCGACGAACAGCGCGGTCGCCCGGCCGCGGTGCGAGCTGGGCAGCCAGCGGGAGAAGAAGTAGATGATCGCCGGGAAGAACCCGGCCTCGGCGGCGCCGAGCAGGAACCGCAGCACGTAGAACGACGTGGGCCCCTGCACGAACGTCATCGCGGCGGACACCAGGCCCCAGCTGACCATGATCCGGGTCAGCCAGATCTTCGGCCCGTAGCGCTCCATCAGCATGTTGCTGGGCAGTTCGAAGATCGCGTAGGCGATGAAGAACAGGCCGGCGCCCAGGCCGTAGGCGGCCGCGCCGATGCCGACGTCGGCTTCCAGGTGCTCCTGGGCGTACCCGATGTTGGAGCGGTTGAGCTGGTTGCAGATCAGCATCACGACGAACAGCGGGACGACGCGGCGGAAGACCTTGCCGACCGCGGCGTCGAGCGGCCCGGCGGTGGGGAGGGAGGACATCGGTGACCTCTCGATGGACTGGGGATGTTCGGTTTCCTGACGGTAGGTGCCACCGGCGATACCAGTCCAACACCGTTGTTGCATCCGATGATACCTTTCCGGCATGGAGTTCTCGTTCGGCCAGCTCGAGGGCTTCGTCGCCGTCGCCGAGGAACGTCATTTCGGCCGCGCCGCCGAGCGCCTTTCCATGACGCAGCCGCCGCTGAGCAGGCAGATCCAGAAACTGGAGCGGTCGGTCGGCGCACAGCTGCTGGACCGCGACAGCCGCGGCGTGCGGCTCACCGCGGCCGGGGAGGCGTTCCTGGTCGACGCCCGGCGGTTGCTCGCGCTCGCCGGGCGTGCCCCCGACCTCGCGCGGCGCATCGCGGCTGGCGAGGCCGGCTCGATCCGCATCGGGTTCACTGGCGCCTCGGCCTTCGGGGTGCTCGGCCGCGTGCTCAACACGATCGGCGGCCGGCTGCCGGACCTGCGCGTGGAACTGTCCGAAATGGTCACCGGCGAACAGGTCGCCGCGCTGGCCAACGGCGAGATCGATCTCGGACTGGCGCGCCCGCCGTTCGACACCGAGACCTTCGCCTCCCGCCCGGTGCACCGGGAACGGCTCGTGCTGTGCGTGCCGGCGGGGCACCGGCTCGCGGGCGCCGGGCCGGTCGCCCCGGACGACCTGGCGAACGAGCCGCTGATCATGCACTCGGCGGTCAAGGCGCGCTACTTCTACGACCTCGTGGTCGGGCTGGTGCCGATCGCGCACCGCAACGTGGTCCACGCGGTGAGCCAGATCCAGACGATGATCTGGCTGGTCGCCGCCGGGCGGGGCGTGGCGTTCGTGCCCGGGTCGGCGACGCGGATGCGGATCGACGGCGTGGCCTGGGCCGAGCTCGGCGGGCTGCCGGACCGGCCGGTCGAACTGCACCTGCTGTGGGCGCGCGAGTCGGCGAACCCGGCACTGTCCACTGTGCTCACCGCGCTGGAACCGCTCACGGCCGAGCTGACCTGAGCGATGCCGTGCGGGTATCACCCGATGTTCAAACAGTCTTGGACGGGAATCAACGCACCGCCCTAACCTCCTGACACACTCCAACGCAGGAGGACACCGATGCCGGACACCGAGACGGCGCAGGCCGTGGCGCGCCCCGCGACCGGCCGCCGCCGCATCCCCACCCGGTACCTCGTTCTCGCCCTGATCTTCGTCATCACCGCGATCAACTACGCCGACCGCAGCAGCCTGTCGATCACCGGCAGCAGCCTGCAGGCCGACCTCGGCTTCAGCACCGTCCAGCTCGGCTACATCTTCTCCGCGTTCAGCTGGGCCTACGTGGCCGGGCAGCTGCCCGGCGGGATGCTGCTGGACCGCTTCGGCGCGCGCCGCATCTACGCGCTGAGCCTCGCGCTGTGGACCGTGGTCACCGCCGCGATCAGCCTGGTCGGGCTGATCACCACGCCGGTACTGGTGGCCGTGACGATCGTGTTCGCGCTCCGGCTGCTGCTCGGCGTGTTCGAGTCACCGGCGTTCCCGGCCAACGCGCGGGTGGCGGCCACCTGGTTCCCCACCGCCGAACGCGGCCGCGCCACCGCGGTGTTCAACTCCGCGCAGTACTTCGCGACCGCGCTGTTCGCGCCGGTGATGGGGTGGATCACGCACCAGTTCGGCTGGCGCTGGGTGTTCGTCATGCTCGGCGTGCTCGGGCTCGCGCTGGCGCTGCTGTGGTCGCGGTGGATGGACTCGCCGCGCCGGCACCGCCGCGTCACCGGGGCCGAGCTGGAGACCATGACCACCGGTGGCGCCCTGGTCGACCTGGACGACGCGCGCACCCGCGCCGAGCAGCGCGCCCCGCTGGACCGCCGCACGATCGCGCGGATCTTCTCCACCCGCCCGCTGTGGGGTGTGTACCTGTCGCAGTACGCGGTCAACGCGCTGACCTACTTCTTCATCACGTGGTTCCCGGTCTACCTGGTCAAGGGGCGCGGGTTGTCGTTGCTGGAGGTCGGGTTCGTGGCCGCGCTGCCCGCGCTGTGCGGGTTCGCCGGCGGGCTGGCCGGCGGGTTCGCCTCGGACGCGTTGCTGCGCCGGGGGAAGTCGCTGACGGCGGCGCGCAAGATCCCGTCGGTGATCGGCATGGTGCTGGCGACCAGCATCGCGTTGTGCAGCCTGACCGACAGCAGCGCGCTGATCGTGGCGATCATGACGCTGGCGTTCTTCGGCAAGGGCGTCGGCTCGCTGGGCTGGGCGATCACCACCGACATCGCGCCGCCGCAGGCGATGAGTTTCGTCAGCTCGACGATGAACGCGTTCGGCAACGCGGCCGGGATCGTCACGCCCATCGTCATCGGCTACACCGTGCAGGCCACGGGTTCGTTCGACACCGCGCTGTGGTTCGTCGCCGCGCACGGCGTGCTGGCCCTCGCCGGGCTCGCCGTGATGGGCAAGATCCGCCGCATCGAGTTCGACACCAGGGAGCAGACCGCATGAACGCCACCCTCGACCGCATCACCCGGGTACGGATCTCGTCGGTGACGCTGCCGCTGGCGACCCCGATCAGCGACGCGAAAGTCCTCACCGGACGGCAGAAACCGATGACCGAGGTGGCGATGCTGTTCGCCGAGATCACCACCGAGGCCGGGCTGGAGGGCGTCGGGTTCAGCTACTCGAAGCGGGCCGGCGGGCCGGGCCAGTTCGCGCACGCCCGCGAGATCGCACCGGTGCTGCTCGGCGAGGATCCCAGCGACATCGCCAAGATCTGGGACAAACTGGTGTGGGCGGGCGCGTCCGTCGGGCGCAGCGGCTTGCCCGTGCAGGCGATCGCGGCGTTCGACGTGGCGTTGTGGGACCTGAAAGCCAAGCGGGCCGGGCTGCCGCTGGCGAAACTGCTCGGCGCGCACCGGGATTCGGTGCGCTGCTACAACACCTCCGGCGGGTTCCTGCACTCGCCGATCGAGGAGGTGGTCGACCGCGCGGCCGCGGCCGTCGAGCGGGGCATCGGCGGCATCAAGATCAAGGTGGGCCACCCCTCGCACGAGACCGACCTGGCCCGGGTGACGGCGGTGCGGGACAAGATCGGCGACGTCCCGCTGATGGTCGACGCGAACCAGCAGTGGGACCGCGCGGCGGCGCGCCGGATGTGCCGTGCGCTGGAGCCGCTGGACCTGGTGTGGATCGAGGAGCCGCTGGACGCCTACGACTTCGAGGGGCACGCGCGGCTGTCGGCGGCGTTCGACACCCCGATCGCGACGGGCGAGATGCTCGCGAGCGCGGGGGAGCACGCCGAGCTGATCCGGGCTCGTGGCGCGGACGTCGTGCAGCCGGACGCGCCGCGGGTCGGGGGCATCACGCAGTTCCTGAAGGTGATGGCCCTGGCCGACCACGCGCACCTGGGGCTGGCGCCGCACTTCGCGATGGAGATCCACATCCACCTGGCGGCCGCCTACCCGCGCGAGCCGTGGGTCGAGCACTTCGAATGGCTGGACCCGCTGTTCGACGAGCATCTGGAAATCGCGGACGGCCGGATGCACCTGTCCGGACGCCCCGGCCTGGGCGTGACGATCAGCGAGCAGGCCCGCGCGTGGACGGTGGCCCGCGAGGAGGTGCGGGTCTAGCGGAATTCCGTTGCGCCGGGCGGGAGACACCGATGCGGCCGGCGCCGGACCCGGAGCGCGAGCTGGATTGGCTCGCCGGCCGGCCCGAGATGGAGCGCGCGACGGGCTTCGACGCGCAGGGCTGGCCGGCGAGCACGTGGGTGCTGCACGCCATGTATCCCCCGCCGGAGGGTGGCCGCCGTGGTCCGGGTCAGCGCGCCAGCTCCTCGGCCCAGGCGGTCACCGTGATCTCACCCGTCGTGCCGAGGTCGGTTTCCACCGGGAGGCGCTGCGGCGCCTCCCCGGGCCTGGAGGCGACACCGAGCGCCGAGCCGGTCAGCACCTCACCGTCGGTCACCGTGTTCGCCCAGGACACCACCGAGACCAGGGACTTCCCCGGCGCCAGCGCGAAAGTCCCCGACCCGGGGTCGATCGCCATGTAGGACGTGCCCCGCTCCACCCGGACGTCCAGCACCCGGCCCTCCGGGCCGAGCACCTGGACGTCCGGGTAGCCGGACACCGCGCGGGCGGCGGTCCCGCAGTTGGTCAGCGTGAGCACGAACCCGCGGTGCCCCAGCGCCGCGTCGACCAGGCCCGCGTCGTAGTGGGCGCAATCCGCGGGCGGCGGCGGAGGCTGTGGCGCTGGCGCCGAACAGGCCGCGACGCACAACAGAACGGGCAGCACGAACCGGAATCCCCCCATGCGGGGCAGGTTACCGCTCGAACGCGGCGACCGGTCCGGCGAGCCCTGCCTTCACGCCGCGGCTCAGCTCGTCGCCCAGCACCTCCTCCTGCCCGCTCTCCACCGCGTCCAGGATCTGCCGTGCGAGGTCTTCCGGCGCCACCTTCGGGCCGTTCACGTGCGCGGCCATGTCCGTGTCCATGTACCCCACATGCACCCCGACCACCAGCGTGCCCTGGCCGCGCAGCTCCCACCGGGCCGAGTTGGTGAACGACCATGCGGCCGCCTTCGCCGCGCTGTAGTCGGCGGTGATCGGGGGCGCGAGCCAGGACAGCACCGACAGCACGTTGACCAGCGCGCCCCCGCCGTTGCGGCCGAGGACCGGTGCGAACGCGCGGGACACGTGGACCGGGCCGAAGAAGTTGGTCTCCAGCACCGCCCGGGCCGCGTCCAGGTCCGGCGCGGTGAGCAGCGAACCGTTGCTGCCGATGCCCGCGTTGTTGACCACCAGCGTGGCGTCGGAAGCCAGCTCCGCCGCCGCGGCGACCGACGCCGGATCGGTGACGTCGAGGTGGACCGGTGTCAGGCGCGGATCGGTGATGCTCGGCGGATCGCGGATCGCGGGCCGCGGCGTAGACGGTTTTCGCGCCGCGGTCGAGCAGTGCGGTGGCGAGCACGCGGCCGAGACCGCGGTTGGCGCCCGTCACGAGCGCGATGGAACCGGCGATGTCCATGTCAGAGCCTTTCGATGATGGTGGCGTTGGCCGTGCCGCCCGCCTCGCACATGGTCTGCAGCCCGAACCGGCCCCCGGTGCGCTCCAGCACGCCGAGCAGGGTGGTGGCCAGCCGCGCGCCGCTCGCGCCCAGCGGGTGACCGATGGCGATCGCGCCGCCGTCGACGTTGACCTTCGCCGGGTCGGCGCCGGTCTCGGCGAGCCAGGCGAGCACGACCGAGGAGAACGCCTCGTTCACCTCGAACGCGTCGATGTCTGAAATGGACAGTCCGGCGCGGGCGAGAACCTTGGCGGTGGCCGGGATGATCCCGGTCAGCATGTAGACCGGATCGTCGCCGGTGACCGTCGCGGTGTGGATCCGCGCCCGCGGCCGCCAGCCGCGCTGCCGCGCGATCTCGCTGGTGGTGAGCACGAGCGCGGCCGCGCCGTCGTTGACCGGGCTGGAGTTGCCCGCGGTCACCTTCCAGTCGATCTCGCCGAACCGCCCGGTCCAGTGGTCGTGCGCGAACGCGGGACGCAGCCCGGCCAGCACCTCGAGGGTGGTGCCGGGCCGGATCGTCTCGTCGGCGTCGAGCTGGGTGACCGTGCCGTCGGCGGCGGTCACCTTCAGCGGCGCGACCTGGCCGGCGAAGTGCCCGTCGCGCCACGCGGCGGCCGCCCGCTGGTGGCTGGTGACGGCGAACTCGTCGAGCTGGGTGCCGGACAGGTTCCACTTGCGGGCGATCAGCTCGGCGCTGACCCCCTGCGGGATGAGCCCGCCGGGGTAGCGGCGGTCGACCGACGGGCCCCACACGTCGGCGCGGACGCCGTCGACGTTGGCCGAGCTGCCGATCGGCAGGTGGCTCATCGACTCGACGCCGGAGGCGAGGACGATGTCGTAGGCGCCGGCGACGATCCCCTGGGCGGCGAAACTGATCGCCTGCTGGCTGCTGCCGCACTGCCGGTCGACGGTGACGCCGGCGACCGACTCGGGGAAGCCCGCGGCCAGCGCCGCGAACCGGGTGGTGTTGCCGCTCTGCTCGCCGACCTGGCCGACGGCGCCGCCGATGACGTCGTCGATCTCGGCCGGGTCGAGGCCCGGCACGCGTTCCACGGCGCTGCGCAGGACGTGCGCGTGCAGCTCGACGGGGTGCACCGCGGCGTAGGCGCCGGTCGGCTTGCCCTTCGCGACGGGGGTGCGGACGGCCTCGACGATGACGGCGTCCCTCATTGGCGTGCTCCCTTCTGGCGGACCGATCGGTCCCGGACCGATCGGTCCGAGCATGCGCCGCTGATCACACGGCTGTCAACGGCGCGCGGACCGATCGGTCCGTTATCCTCGACACATGGCACGCACGGCAGCACCGGGAACGCGGGAGCGGATCCTCGACGTCGCGGGCGCGCTCTTCTACACCGAAGGGGTCCGCGCCGTCGGGATGAGCCGGATCATCGGCGAGGTCGGCTGCGGGAAGAACCTGCTCTACGCGCACTTCCCGAGCAAGACCGACCTGGTCGCGGCCTACCTCGGCCGGTTCCGCGAGCGACGGGACCGCGCCGAGGCGCAAGCGCTGCGCGAAGCGGGCGACGACCCGGGTGAGCGGCTGGTGGCGCTGGTGGCGGAGATCGCCGGACGGCTGCGGCGGCCGGACTTCCGCGGGTGCCCGTTCCGCAACCTGCTGACCGAGTTCCCGGCCGGGGACGAGCTGCCGGAGCGGATGGCGCGCGAGTACCTGGCCCAGACGTGCGAGCTGGTCGGACGCCTGGCGGGGGCGACCGGCGTGCCCGACCCGGAGGGGCTGGCGGACCGGATCTGGCTGATCATCGACGGCCTGTACGCGAGCGGTTTCCGGGAGCGCGCCGCGGAAGTGGCACCGGACATGGTCCGGGAGGCGATCGCGGCCGCGCGGGATCCCCGCGCGCCGGCCGTATAACGACCTATACCCGGCACCTCACGAGCGCGGGGTGATCGCCGGCGGCCACGACGTTCACCCCGTCGACACCAGGTTCGCCAGCTTGTCCAGCGACTCGTCCAGTCGCCGCTCGACGTCTTCCGCCGCGCGGCCGCCGTGGTTGGCCGGCTGGTCGCCGTGGAAGGACAGGTGCAGGGTGGCGTAGCTGGACCCGCCCTCGGCCGAAGACACCTGCAGCCACCCGCTGTAGTCCGGGCTGCCGCGGCGGCCCCACTCCAGCCGCAGCTGCTCGCGGCGCGCGCCCAGCACCCCGGGCGCCTCGTACTCGCCGGCCGGGTCGTGCACGTCCACATCCAGGCCCTCCGGCTCGGCCGGGTGGACGGTGATCACGCCGGGCAGCCACTCGTCGAGCCGGTTCACGTCGGCGGCCACGGTGAACACCCGCTCCGCCGGGGCCGGCATGGCGCGTTCGCGTTCGAACTCGGTCATGTCCCGCGGGCTACCCGCCGCGGCCCGGTGTACACCCAGCGGCCGTCCACGCGGGTGAACTCGCTGTCCTCGTGCTGCGAGCCCGGACCGGCGGCGTCCCGGTAGTGGGCGCGGAACTCGACGGTGCCGTGCGTGTGGAACGGGCTGCCGCCGGTGGTCGCGAGAACCTCCAGCCGCGTCCACCGCTGGGCCGGGTCGAGCCGGATCGCAGTCGGGCGGGTGTCCGGGTGCCAGCTGGCGAGCAGGTAGTCCACCTCGCCGACGGCGAACGCGCTGAACCGCGAGCGCATCAGCCGCTCGGCGGTCGGCGCCGCCGACTCGCCGCGATGCAGCGGCGCGCAGCAGTTCTCGTACGTCTCACCCAACCCGCAGGGACACCTCATGCCCCCGATTGTCCGCACCAGCCGCGGCCGCCGGGAAGGCGACCGTCACCGTGAGGCCGCCGCCCGGTCGCGGCACCGCGGTCACCGTCGCGTCGTGGGCCCGCGCCACCGCCTCCACGATCGACAGACCCAGACCCAGCCCTTCGCCCGTGCGGGTGGCGCCGAGCCGGTGGAAGGGCTGGAAGATGTCGCCGATCGCGTCCGCGGGAACCTCCGGCCCGGTGTTCGACACGACGAGCACCGCGCGCCCGTCGAAGGTCCGCGTGAGCACCTCCACCCAGCCGCCGGGCACGTTGTGCCGCACCGCGTTGCCCACCAGGTTCGACACGAGCCGTTCGGCCAGCGGGCGGTGCCCGGACGCGACGGCGGGACCGGCCGACGTCCGGATCGTCACGCCGGCGTCGGGCCGGGCGTCGGTCACCTCGCGAGCCAGCTCACCGAGGTCGAACGGCCGCCGGACAGCGATCCCGGTCTGCCCGCGCGCGAGCGTGAGCAGCGCGTCGATGAGCCGCTCCTGCTGCTCGCCCGCGGCCAGGATCCGTTCGTGCGCCCGGCGCAGCTCGGCCGCCGGAGCGTCCGGATCCGACAGCGCGACCTGCCCCAGCGCGCGCTGACGGGCCAGTGGGGTGAGCAGTTCGTGCGAGGCGTTGGCGACGAACCGCCGCTGCGCCTCGAAGGACCCCTCCAGGCGGGCGAGCAGGTTGTCGATCGTGTCCCCGAGCTCCTTCAGCTCGTCGACCGGCCCGTCCAACGCCAGCCTGCGGTGCAGGTTGGTGGCGGAGATGTCCCGCGCGGTGGTGGTGATCGTCCGCAGGCGCCGCAGAATCCGCCCGGCCACGAGCCAGCCGAGCGCGACCGACGCCGCCGCCATCAGTCCGAGCGCGATGCCGGACTGGACGAGCAGCTGGTGCAGCATGGCGTCCTGCTGCTTCTCGACGGCCTCCTGCATCTGCCGCGGCAGCATCTCGGCGGCGCCGGTCAGCAGGCCGGCGCCGGCGGGAGCCGGGGCGTTCCCGGGCGCCGGCTGGAACGCCTGGAACGGGCCGCGGACCGCGTGGGCGACGAGCAGGTAGGTGACCACCAGCAGGGCCGCGCCCGAGACCAGGAACACCCCGCCGTAGAGCAGGGTCAGCCGCAGCCGCACGGTCCGCCGGGGCAGCCACCGCCGCGCGAGGCGCCTCAGCACGGAGCCACCCGGTAGCCGCGCTTGGCCACTGTCTCGATCACCGGCGGGTCGCCCAGTTTCGCGCGCAGCCGGCTGATCGTGATCTTCACCGCGTGCGTGAACGGATCCGCGGCCTCGTCCCACACCCTCTCCAGCAGTTCCTCCGCCGGCACGGCCCGGCCCTGCGCAGCGAGCAGCAGTTCCAGCACTCCGAACTCCTTCGGTGCCAGCTCCAGCGCCCGCCCGCCTCGGCTCGCGGTGCGCCGGGGCGTGTCGACCACCAGGTCGCCGTGCCGCAGCGCCGGCGGCACCGCCGGGTGGGCGCGGCGCGCGAGCGCCCCGATCCGCGCCACCAGCGCCGGGAAGTCGAACGGCTTGGCCAGGTAGTCGTCGGCGCCGAGGCCCAGTCCCTCGACCAGGTCCTCGGTGCTCGCCGCCGCCGTCAGCATCAGCACGCGGCTGCGGCACCCGGCCGCCACCAGCTCCGCGCACACGTCGTCGCCGTGCAGGCCCGGCAGGTCGCGGTCCAGCACGATCACGTCGTAGTCGTTGCCCAGCGCCCGGTCCAGACCGCCCGGCCCGTCGAACGCCACGTCGACCGCCATCCGGGCCCGGCGCAGCCCGGTCGCGACCGTCCGCGCCATCTCCTCGTCGTCCTCCACCACCAGTACCCGCACGACATCAGGATGCCCCCGCGGCGGTTTCGCCGGCGTATCGGAACCGGTGAAACCACCCCGAAACCGGGCTCTCCGTAGAACTTGCCGCACATCCCGAAACGGAGGACAACCATGAAACGGATCCTCGCGACGGCGCTCCTGCTGGGCGCCCTCGCCACGACCGCCGCGTGCGGCAGCGACGACCCGGGCAACTCGGTCGCGAGCGTGGGCGGTTCGTCGTCGTCCACGACGCAGGCCGCGGCCGCCAGTGCCGACCCGGTCGCCTACGCGCAGTGCATGCGCGCCAACGGAGTCCCGAACTTCCCCGACCCACAAGCCGACGGCGGCATGACGTTCGACGAAGGCAGCGGGATCGACCCGCAGTCCCAGCAGTTCAAGGACGCGGACTCGAAGTGCAAGCAGCTCATGCCCGGTGACAAGGGCAAGTCGGCGATGGGGGACCAGTGGCCGGCCGAGGACAAGCTGAAGTACGCGCAGTGCATGCGGGAGAACGGGGTTCCGGCGTTCCCGGACCCCGATGCCGACGGCGGCTTCCCGGCGCTGCTGCAGGGCGGCCCGGTCGACCCGGAGTCGCCGCAGTTCGAGGCGACCGAAAAGGCGTGCCAGCAGTACGTGCCGCAGAACATGCCGCAGAAGAACAGGCCCCGCTCGTGACCGCGCGACGCCGGGCCGGGCGGGTGGTCGCCGTCGTGGCGATCCTCGCCGCGGCGGGCACGGGTTTCGTCGTCGCCGACCCGTTCGTGGCGCCGGCCACCGAAACGTCGATCGACAACGGATCGGCCACCGGGCTCGGCCAGGTGACCAAGGGCACGCTGTCGGCGCGCAGCCAGCAGAACGGCACGCTCGGCTACGCCGGCAGCTACCCGGCGATCAACAACGCCAACGGCAAGGTCACCCGGCTGCCCGCGGTCGGCGACATCGTCAAGCAGGGCGACGCGCTGTACTGGGTGGAGGGCGTGGCGGTCCTGTTGCTGCAGGGCGGTTACCCGGCCTACCGCAACCTGTACTGGGGCATGGAGGGCGCCGACGTCCAGCAGCTCAACGCCGCGCTGGTGGCGCTCGGGTACGCCACGACCGGCGAGCTGGACCCGGAGTCGGACTACTTCGGCCGCCAGACCTACTACGCGGTGCGGGAACTGCAGGAGCACGCCGGGATCGAGGAAACCGGGCAGCTCACGCTCGGCCAGATCGTGTTCCTGCCCGCCGCCGAGATCCGGGTGACCCAGGTCAATGCCGCGCTGGGCGCTGCCGCGGCGCCCGGTGGGGTCCTGCTGACCGCGTCCTCGACCCAGCGCGAGGTCACGGTCGCGCTGAACGCGAACAAGCAGTCCGAGGTCAAGGCGGGCGACCCGGTGACCATCACATTGCCCAACGGCACCCGCACCGACGGCGTGGTCGCCTGGGTCGGCAAGGTGGCCACCAAGGACGACGACAGCACCACGGTGGACGTTCACATCACACCGTCGGATCCGGCCGCCACCGGTCAGCTCGACCAGGCGCCGGTGCAGGTGTCCATCGTGTCCGAGACCGTCCAGGACGTCCTCACCGTTCCGGTCAACGCCCTGCTCGCGCTCGCCGGCGGTGGGTACGCGGTCGAGGTCGTCGACGTCTCCGGCGCGCGCCGGCTGGTCCCGGTCGAAACCGGCCTGTTCGACGACAGCGCAGGGCGCGTCGAGGTGCGCGGCGACGGCCTGGCGGAGGGGCAGAACGTGGTGGTGCCGGCATGAGCGCACCGGTTCTGGACCTCGACGAGGTCACCAAGGTCTACCCGGGTGTGTCGCCGGTGGTCGCGCTGGACGGTGCCACGTTCACCGTCGAGCCGGGGGAGCTGGTGGCGATCGTCGGCCCCTCGGGCTCGGGGAAGTCGACGCTGCTGCAAGTGATGGGCACCCTCGACCGGCCGACGTCGGGCACCGTGCGCGTCGTCGGCGAGGACGTGGCGAGCATGTCCGACCGCGACCTCGCGGCGCTGCGCGCGAGCCGCATCGGGTTCGTGTTCCAGCAGTTCTTCCTGACGCCCCAGGAGACCGCACTGGAGAACGTCGCCGTCGGGATGCTGTACTCCGGTGTCCGGCAGCGGGTCCGGCGGGAGGCTGCGGCGGAGGCGCTCGCGCGGGTCGGGCTCGGCCACCGGATGGGGCACCGCCCGCCCGAGCTGTCCGGCGGGGAGAGACAGCGGGTGGCGATCGCGCGGGCGCTGGCGGGCGATCCGGCGATCGTGCTCGCCGACGAGCCGACCGGGAACCTCGACAGCGTCTCGGGCAGTGCGATCTTCGAGCTGCTGACCGACCTCAACCGGCAGGGCACGACGATCGTGATGATCACGCACGACCGGGAGCTGGCGGCGCGGCTGCCCCGGCGCATCGAGGTGCTGGACGGCCGGATCGTCGCCGACACGACGGCGGAAGGCCGGGCGGCATGAGCACCACCGTCCCCGGCCGCCTGTTGCCGGCCGACCTCGCGCGCACCGCGTCCGGTGGCCTGCGCACCCGGCGCATGCGGGCCGCGCTGTCCGCGCTCGGCATCGCGATCGGGGTGGCCGCGACGGTCGCGGTGCTCGGCCTCTCGGCGTCATCGCAGGCCGGTCTGCTGGCCGAGATCGACGCGCTGGGCACCAACCTGCTCACCGTCACTCCTGGCCAGACGATCAGCGGCGGCGACGCCGAACTGCCCTACGAGGCGCCGGGGATGATCGCGCGCATCGGCCCGGTGGAGATGACGGAGAGCACCGGCAGCGTCGACACCGAGGTGTACCGATCGCCCCACATCCCGCGCTTCAACACGAACGCGATCAGCGTCGGGGCCGCCAGCCTGGGACTGCCCGAGGTGCTGCGCGCGCCGGTCGCGAAGGGCGCCTACCTCAACGCGGCCACCGCCGAGCAGCCGGTCGCGGTGCTCGGCGCGGACGCCGCGCGCCGGCTCGGCATCTCGGAGTTGTACGACGGGCTGCGCATCCAGGTGGGCGGGCAGTGGTTCTACGTCGCCGGCATCCTCGCGCCCGCCGCACTGGCGCCGGAGGTCGACTCGATGGTGCTGGTGGGGTACCCGGCCGCCCAGCGTTACCTGGACTTCGACGGGCACCCGACGACCGTCTACGTCCGGGCGCAGACCGACCGGGTCGCCGACGTGCAGGCCGTGCTCGCGGCCACCGCGAACCCCGAGCACGCCGACGAGGTCTCGGTCAGCCAGCCCTCGGCCGCGCTGGAGGCACGGGCGGCGGCGCAGTCGGCGCTCAACGGCCTGTTCCTCGGGCTCGGCGCGGTGGCGTTGCTGGTCGGCGGGATCGGGGTGGCCAACACGATGGTCATTTCGGTGCTGGAACGGCGCTCCGAGATCGGGCTGCGGCGCGCGCTCGGTGCCACCCGGGGGCACATCCGCCTGCAGTTCCTGTCCGAGGCGGTGCTGCTCGCCGCGCTCGGCGGAGCCGCCGGGGTGGCGATCGGCTCGGCCGCGACGTTCGTCTACGCACACGTCAAGGGCTGGGCCACGGTGATCCCGCCGCTCGCCTGGGCGGGCGGGCTGGTCGCCGCCGTCCTGATCGGCGCGCTGGCCGGCCTGCTCCCGGCGATCCGCGCCGCCCGGATGGCGCCGACGGAGGCCTTGCGATCGGTCTGACCTTGACGCCGTCGGCCCGCCCTTGCTATTCCTATATCAGAACTACTGATATAGAGGAGCCTTGATGAGCACAGCGGCCGGCAACGGGCGGGTCCGGACGGAGCCATGGGGCGACACGGTTCTGGTGGAGTTCGACGAGGGCATCGCCTGGGTCACGCTCAACCGGCCGGACAAGCGCAACGCCATGAACCCCGCGCTGAACGACGAGATGGTCCGGGTGCTGGACCACCTGGAGGGCGACGACCGCTGCCGGGTCCTGGTCCTCACCGGCGCCGGTGAGTCGTTCTCCGCGGGCATGGACCTCAAGGAGTACTTCCGCGAGGTCGACGCGACCGGCAGCACCGCGGTGCAGATCCGGGTCCGCCGGGCCAGCGCCGAGTGGCAGTGGAAGCGGCTGGCGAACTGGAGCAAGCCGACGATCGCGATGGTCAACGGCTGGTGCTTCGGCGGCGCGTTCACCCCGCTGGTGGCGTGTGACCTGGCCTTCGCCGACGAGGACGCCCAGTTCGGGCTGTCCGAGGTCAACTGGGGCATCCCGCCGGGCGGCGTGGTCTCCCGGGCCCTCGCCGCGACCGTGCCGCAGCGCGACGCGCTGTACCACATCATGACCGGCGAGCCGTTCGACGGCCGTCGCGCCGCGCAGATGCGGCTGGTCAACGAGGCGCTGCCCGCCGGCCGGCTGCGGGAGCGCACGCGCGAGGTCGCGCTGAAGCTGGCGTCGATGAACCAGGTGGTCCTGCACGCGGCCAAGACCGGGTACAAGATCGCCCAGGAGATGCCGTGGGAGCAGGCCGAGGACTACCTCTACGCCAAGCTCGACCAGTCGCAGTTCGCGGACAAGGCCGGCGCCCGCGCCAAGGGGCTGACCCAGTTCCTCGACCAGAAGTCCTACCGCCCCGGCCTGAGCGCCTTCGACCCGGAGAAGTAGTGCGCAACCAGGGTCTGGGCTCGTGGCCGGTGCGCCGCGCCAGGATGAGCCCGCACGCGATCGCCGTCCGGCACGGCGGGACGGAGCTGACCTACGGTGAGCTGTCCCGCCGCGTCGCCCGGCTGGCCCGGGGCCTGCGGGCCGCCGGGGTCGGCCCGGGCGACCGGGTGGCCTACCTCGGGCCCAACCACCCGGCCTACCTGGAGACCCTGTTCGCGTGCGGGCAGGCCGGCGCGGTGTTCGTGCCGCTGAACTTCAGGCTGACCACCGGGGAACTGGACCACGCGCTGGCCGACTCCGGGGCCGCGGTCCTGATCCACACCCCGGAGTACGCGGAGACGGTCGCGGCGCTGGCGGGGGACCGGCTGCTGCGCGTGCCCGCCGGCGAGCTGGACGCGACCGGTGACGAGCCGCTCGACCTGCCCGTCGGCCTGGACGACGTGTGCCTGCTGATGTACACCTCGGGCAGCACGGGACGGCCCAAGGCCGCGATGCTCACCCACGGCAACCTCACCTGGAACAGCGTCAACGTCCTGGTGGAGACCGACCTCGCGAGCGACGAGCGGGCCCTGGTCGCCGCACCCCTGTTCCACGCCGCCGCCCTGGGCATGGTGTGCCTGCCCGCCCTGCTCAAGGGCGGCACGGTCATCCTGCACTCGTCGTTCGACCCCGGCGCAGTGCTGTCCACAGTGGAACAGGACCGGGTCACGCTGATGTTCGGCGTGCCCACGATGTACCAGGCGATGGCCGCGCACCCGCGGTGGGACGCGACCGACCTGTCCAGTGTGCGGACCCTGCTGTGCGGCGGCGCGCCGGTGCCGTCCGATCTGATCCGCCGGTACCTCGACCGCGGGCTGGCCTTCGTGCAGGGCTACGGGATGACCGAGGCCGCCCCGGGCGCACTGGTCCTGGATCGCGAACACGCCGAGGAGAAGATCGGCTCCGCCGGGGTGCCGTCGTTCTTCACCGACGTGCGGCTGGCCGGCCCGTCCGGGGAGCCGGTGCCGCCGGGGGAGAAGGGCGAGATCGTGGTCAGCGGGCCGAACGTGATGAAGGGCTACTGGGGCCGGCCGGAGGCGACGGCGGAGGTGCTCCGCGACGGGTGGTTCCACTCCGGCGACGTGGCCACAGTGGACGATGACGGCTACTTCCACGTGGTCGACCGGCTCAAGGACATGATCATCTCGGGCGGGGAGAACATCTACCCGGCTGAGGTGGAGAACGAGCTGTACGGTTTCCCCGGGGTGGAGGCGTGCGCGGTGATCGGGGTGCCGGACCCGCGCTGGGGCGAGGTGGGCAAGGCGGTCGTCGTGCCCGCGCCCGGGAGCAGGATCGAAGCGGACGAGCTGCTGGCCTGGCTGCGCACCCGCCTGGCCGGGTACAAAGTGCCCAAATCGGTCGAGTTCACCGACGCGCTGCCCACGACCGGTTCCGGCAAGATCCGCAAGGCCGAGGTCCGCCGCCGGTTCGGGTGATCGCGCCCTCGCGCGCCCCGGCGCGGCAGGGTACGGCCCGGCCGTGACACTCCGCTGATCAGGTGAACGCTGTTCTAGACGGCCGGATGTTTCTGGCCCCCGGCCGAACGGCGGCAGGAACGCTGCTCCGCCGTGTCCTTTGTGGACGGCATGGTAAAAAGTGGCGCAGATCGCACCGGAAAGCGTTTTCGCAGCTAGCGCCGACGTCAACCGCTTGCCGCGACAGTGCTTCCCGGTGCGTGGACAGCGAAAACCGTGCCGCGGCAGCGAACCAGGAGGACAGCGTCCGGCAGTGACTGACCGTGCGGCCAAGATCACTCCTCCAGCGGTACGTCTCGCTGGAAAGATGACGTTATGTTGGTCGACGGTCTGTCCCCCGCCTAGTCGAGCAGCTGCTCGCCAGACCGTCGGAGTGAGTGTGAACGTCGCCCCTGTGACCCTATTCGACCATGCCAGTAGACAGCTCGGAGAACTCTGCAGGGTGGCAGGCTTTCCGGCCGACGACGGTGATCCCGTCGACGTCCTGCGGGAACTCCTCGGGGCCGCGGGCGCGCGCCCGCTGACCGAGCCCCCGCTGTGGCCTTCCGACGTCGCGGACGACGCGACCCCCGTGGAGTTTTCGGTCGCGTTCGACGAGAGCGGCGACCGTGCCGTGCGGATCCTCGGTGAAACGATCCCGCAAAACCCGGGCCACGCGGCGAACATTCATGCCGCGAAGCGCTTTCTCACCCACATGGCGCAGCGGTTCGATCTCCGGCTCGACCGGTTCCAGGCGGTCGAGGACCTGTTCCTCACCGAACGGCCGCAGGGGAAGTTCGCCCTCTGGTTCTCGGTGATCCTGCGCCCCGGCCGCGCCCCGGCGCTCAAGGTCTACTTCAACCCGCAGGTGCGCGGCGAGCACGCCGCCCCCGGGCTCGTCGCGGAAGGACTGCGGCGCCTGGGGTTGAGCGACGCCTACGAAACCGTCACCGAACACGCGCTGCTGCGTGGTGCCGCCGATCGGTTCTCGTTCTTCGCGCTCGACCTCGACGACGGCCCGCTGTCCCGGGTCAAGCTGTACATTTCGCACGATTCGGCGGAATCGGGCACGGTGGAGCGGGCGGCCGGGGCCGTCGCGGGCGTGAACCCGTTGCTGGTGCGGGAGTTCCTGACCGCCGCGGGCGGCGGCACCGGGCCGTACGCCGGGCGGCCGCTGATCTCCAGCTACTCCTTCGTGGAGGCCGATGCGGGCCGTCCCGGCAACTACAGCCTCTACCTCCCGATCCGCGACTACGTCCCGGACGACGCGGCCGCGCGGGAGCGGGTGCTGGCCCACTTCGCGCGGGCCGGGCTGCCCGCCGCGGAGCTGGACGGGGCGATCGCCGCGGTCACCGACCGCCCGATGGCGGCGGGGGTGGGCCTGATCGCGCACGTCTCCCTGCGTCTCGGCCGGTTCGGCACCGGAACGACGGTATATCTTTCGTCGGAGGCCTACGCCGTGGCCGCACCCCGCACGCGGGTCGGCGCCGCGGCTTCGTTGTGAACCGGGAGGAAGAAGTCAGCATGAAGTCGTTCCCGCCGTACCGGGTCCAGGTTGTCAAGGAGATCCCGATCACGACCCGGCAGGAGCGGGAGGAGGCGCTTTCCCGCGCCGGTTACAACATGTTCGACCTGCCGGCGAACATGGTCACGATCGACCTGCTGACCGACTCCGGCACCGGCGCGGTGTCGGCCGCGCAGGAAGCCGGTGCTGCGGCGGCCGACCGGTCCTACGCCGGTTCGGACTCGTGGTTCCGGTTCCGGTCCGCGCTGGCGGACCTGACCTCGTTCCCGCACCTGTTCCCGGTCCACCAGGGCCGGGCGGCGGAGCGGATCCTGTTCTCCACCGCGCTGAAGCCGGGGCAGATCTCGCTGTCCAACACGCACTTCGACACCACGCGCGCGAACGTGGAGCTGGCCGGGGCGCAGGCGCGGGACCTGCCGTGCCCGGAGGCGGCGGACCTGGACAGCCGGGATCCGTTCAAGGGCAACATCGACCTCGGCGCGCTCGAGGAAACCCTGTCCGGGCCGGACGGTTCCCGCGTGGGCCAGGTGCTCATCACGATCACCAACAACGGTGGCGGCGGGCAGCCGGTGTCGATGGCGAACCTGAAGGCCGTGCGCGCGCTGTGCGACCGGTTCGGGGTGCCGTTCTTCCTGGACGCGGCGCGGTTCGCGGAGAACTCGTGGCTGATCACCCAGCGCGAGGAGGGTTACGCGGGCAAGACCCCGAAGGAGGTCGCGCAGGAGACGTTCGCCCTCGCCGACGGTTTCGTCGCCAGCCTGAAGAAGGACGCGATCGCCCCGATGGGCGCGGCGATCGGCGTGCGGGACGCGGAGCTGGCCAAGCAGTGCGAGGCGATCCTCATCGCGACCGAGGGTTTCCGGACGTACGGTGGCCTGGGCGGGCACGATCTGGAGCGGGTCGCGCAGGGCCTGCGGGAGGTCGTGGACCCGAACTACCTGCGCAACCGCGCCGAGGAGACCGCGCACTTCGCCCGGCTGATCAACGAGGCCGGGGTGGACATCGTGCAGCCGGCCGGGGTGCACGGCCTGTACCTCAACGCCGGGCGGTTGCTGCAGCACATGCCCCCGCACGGTTTCCCCGGGCACGCGCTGGCGTGCGAGCTGTACCTGGCGGGCGGCATCCGCTGCGCCGAGCTGGGTTCGCTGTACCTGGGCACTTTCGACGACGAGCACAACCTGATCACCCCGGCGCCGTTCGAGCTGGTCCGCCTGGCCATCCCGCGGCGGACCTACACGCTCGCGCACCTGGAGTACGTGGCCGACGTGCTGGCGACGATCGCGAAGAACCCCGAACGGGTACCGGAGTACCGGGTCACCCACGCGCCCCAGCTGCTGCGGCACTTCAACCTGAAGCTACGACAGGTGCCCCGGTACGTCTGACACACCATGCGCGAAGGCCACCCCGTCACGAAGAACGGGGTGGCCTTTCCCAGTCCCGGGCCGGAGAACCTCAGGTCCGCGCCAGCTCCGACTCCGCGGGCAGCCGGCTCATCGCGTACCGCACCAGCCGGATCAGCGCCAGCTTGCTCGACTCCCGTGAACGCGCGTCGAAGAACATCACCGGCACGCCGGGGGCGATGGCGAGCGCCTTGCGGATCTCGTCCTCTTCGTAGTCGTCCGCGTCCTCGAAGCAGTTGACCGCGACGATGAACGGGATCTTGCGCCGTTCGAAGAAGTCGATCGCCGCGAAGCTGGAGTCCAGCCGACGCGTGTCGACCAGCACCACGGTGCCGATGGCGCCCAGCGCGAGCTCGTCCCACATGAACCAGAACCGGTCCTGCCCGGGCGTGCCGAACAGGTACAGCACCGTCTGCGGGGAGATGGTGATGCGGCCGAAGTCCAGCGCGACCGTGGTCGTGGTCTTGCGTTCGACACCGGTCAGGTCGTCGACGCCCGTGCTGGCCTCCGTCATCACCTCCTCGGTGGACAGCGGGACGATCTCGCTCACCGACGCGACCATGGTGGTCTTGCCGGCGCCGAAACCGCCCGCGATGACGATCTTGACCGGCGTCGGGATGACGCCGCCTTCTTCAGAGCTTGTTGAGGCCATCGAGCACCGCCTGGAGTAGTTCGCGATCGGGGGCCTTGGCCGGCTGCGACGGCGAACGGACGATCACGGCGCCCCGTTCGATCAGATCGCTGCACAACACCTTGACCACGGCGAGGGGGACCTTGACGTACACGGCAATTTCAGCGACGGACAACGGCCGCTGGCACAACTCGAGGATCGTCAGGTGTTCCGGGGTCAACCCGATCGGGTCGTGGTTGCCCCGGATGGCCATCACCTGAGTCGCCACGTCGAGCTTGATGTCGACGGACGGGATCCGGCCCCGGGTGATGGCGTACGGCCGGATCAGCGGCCCGGCCGCTTCGTCGTACCACTGATCGTCCGCCATCAGTTGTGCTCCGCTACGAACCTCGCGGCATCCCGGGGAGCCGACGTCATGTAGTCA
This sequence comes from Amycolatopsis ruanii, assembly GCF_003385175.1. Taxonomy (NCBI): domain Bacteria; kingdom Bacillati; phylum Actinomycetota; class Actinomycetes; order Pseudonocardiales; family Pseudonocardiaceae; genus Amycolatopsis; species Amycolatopsis ruanii. Next base: position 30,788 of record NZ_PQHY01000045.1, on the reverse strand, counting down.
CCGACGCGCTTGACGAGGCGGCTCATCTCGTAGGCGATCATCTCGACGTCGACCGTCTCCTCGGCGAGGATCGCCAGGCACGCGCCCTGACCGGCCGCGCACACGAACAGGTAGCCCTCGGCCATCTCGATGAGGGTCTGCAGCACCGGGCCGCGCTGGAAGTGCTTGCTGGCGCCCTTGGCGAGGCTCTGCAGGCTGGACGCGATCGCCGACAGCTGGTCGGAGTCGTCCTTGGACAGGTTCGCGGACTTGCCCATGAGCAGCCCGTCGGCCGAGAGGACCACGGCGTGCTGCGCCCCGACGACGCGGTCGACCATGTCGTCGAGCAGCCAGTTCAGGTCGACCTTGGAGTTCTCGTTCTCGTTCATCGATGAGGTTCGACTTCCCTCTCAGTCAATGGTGGCCCGGGGGTCTTCCGGTGCGTCTGCGTCGCGCCCGCGGCGGGTCCCCTTGTGGAACGCCGAGAGCGTGTTGCGGGTCCGACCGGAGAACTCGTGGTAATCGGTGGCGTCCGCGTCCGGGTCGTCACGGAGCTGGGCGACGAGGTTCTGCTGCAGGGCGCGCTGCGGCAGCGGGGCCCGGGACCGCTTGGGGCGCGGCGAGGGCGTCGGCGACGGTGCGGGGTCCGGCTCGAACACCGAGATCGTCCGCACACCGGTGGTCTCGCTCGCCCGCTCCGGTTCCGGCTCGGCGTGCCGTCCCGCGGGGAGCTCCACCGGGACCCGCCGAGCGGGCTCGGGGGCGCCGTTGTTCTCGTGTCGTCCCATACCGTTCGCTCCGGCCGGCACGCCGGTCTCCTCCTGCTCGTACGAGTCGGGCCCGGCGGTCGCCGGGGCGCCGCGGAACTCCGGATCGGCGTTCTCGGCGACCTGGTCGGTGTTGGCGAGCAGGGCCGACGGGATCAGGATCGTGGCGCGGGTGCCACCGTAGCGCGAGGAATCGAACATGACCTTGAGGCCGAGCCGGGCCGCCAGCCGGGCGACCACGAAGAGGCCCAGGCTGGAGTCGGCTTTCAGGGCCATCGCGTCGAACTCGGGCGGCTCCGACATCATCCGGTTGGCCCATTCCCGGACGTCGTCCTTCATGCCCAGGCCCTGGTCGGCCACGTCCACCACGACGCCGCGCGCGACCAGGGTCGAGGTCATGTGGACCTGCGATCCGGGCGGGGAGAACGTGGTGGCGTTGTCGACCAGCTCGGCGACCAGGTGGATGGTGTCGGCGACCGCGGAGCCGATGATCGCGACCTGCGGGACGTTCTCCACCTCGACCCGCGAGTAGTGCTCGGTCTCCGACACCGCGGCGCGCAGCACGTCCATCAGCCACACCGGCTTGCGCCAGCGGCGGCCCGGCTGCTTGCCGCCGAGGATGATCAGGTTCTCGGTGGTGCGCCGGGCGCGGGTGGCCAGGTGGTCGAGCTGGAACAGGCCCTTGAGCTGCTCCGGGTTCTCCTCGCGGCTTTCCATCCGGTCCAGGATCTGCAGCTGGCGGTGCACCAGGCCCTGGTTGCGGTGGGCGATGCCGAGGAACACGTTGTTGACACCGCTGCGGGCCTTGGCCTCGCTGGCCGCGGCCTGGACGGCGGTCAGCTGGGCGATGTTGAACGCCTCGGCCACCTGCCCGATCTCGTCCTTGCCGTGGTCCAGCCGGGGCAGCTCGGCGCTGACGTCGACCGGCTCGCCCTCCTTGAGCCGGTTCACGATGCTCGGCAGGCGGGTGCGGGCCAGCTCCAGCGAGTCGTTGCGCAGGCGCTCGAGGCGCGTCATCAGGGTCCGGTCGACCAGGGTGCGGGACACCCGGATGGCGACCCAGATCGACGCGACCGCCGCGAGCAGGGCGGCGATGCTGCCGATGATCACGGTCCACAGGTTGACGTTGCCCTTGTCGAGCGCGGCGCCGGAGGCCAGCTCCGACTGCTCGACGGTCAGGGCGATCAGCTGGCCCGACACCTGCGTGGTGAGGTCGCGCCAGTCGTTCTCCCGCAGGGTCAGGCCGCCGACGTTCTCGCGGAACGGGCCCGGTCCGTGCGTGATGATCGAGTTCTCGGCGGCGGTGAGGCGCTGCCACTGGTCGCTCGAGGTCAGCTCGCGGTAGCGCTGGCCGGCCTCGGGGGCCATGTAGCTCGCGATCTTCGTCAGCTGCGCGCGGTAGCTGCCGACGAGCTGGGCGAACTGCAGGTGGTCGGCGGGGGCGAACTGCCCGGCGGCGAACGCGCTGGAGGCCAGCGACGCGGCGCGCGACATCTGGTCGGAGGCGCGGAAGATGTCCACCGACGTCATACCGCCCTGGGTCGACTCGGCGTCGGGCACCAGGCGGGCCTGCGAGTCGAACAGGTCGGTCGCGGTGTCCAGCAGGCGGTTGTAGAAGTCGTTGACCTGCTCCTTGGAGATCGTGCGCAGGTTGATCTCCGCGCGGATGACCGGGAGCTGGTCGAGGCTGGACTCCATCTGGTTCATCCGCTGCCCGATCTCGTCCGGCACGAGGCTCTTCACCTCGGCCAGCGCGGACCGGAGGCTGGTCAGCGACTTGTCGATGGACTGCTGCTGCGCCTGCAGGTCGCGCAGGCCGACCTGGGGGCGTTCCAGGTAGACCAGGGACAGCTGGCGTTCCTGCTGGACGGCGCCGAGCGCGGTGACGGCGGGGATCGACACGTCCTGCACGGAGGAGGCCACCGTGCGCACGTAGATCGCGTCCACCAGGAAGTAGCCGGAACCCGCGATCCACATCACCAGCAGCGCGATACTGGGGATCAGGACGGTTCCGGTCAGGCGTTTGCGAATCGACTTGTGGTGGCCTTCGCCTGACTTGTCATCTGTGTTTTTCACGACGCTCCACGAAATCCTGGGGACCGGGACGAAGACGGCGACGTCACGACAGAGTCGTATGCAACCACCCCTGTCAAGCCAGGGCTGCCGGCGAGCGCCTTCCCGGCGGCTCGGGGGTCATTCTCACTCTGCGTCACAGTCACCGATCACTCGATAGATGCTCTGGTCGGACTGAAATCATGTCGTACGGCGTTCACCCCTGAGCCGCGACCCCCCGGTTACTGTGCGCAAACCCCGTTGTCCCCGGTGGCGGCGAGGTGCCGGGCCCCGAAAGCGCTTTCCTCCCCGCGAGGGAGATACGCAGCGCGGATGTCGTCACCCGTTCGCGCGGAAGTCGTCGTCGCGTCGCTACCCGGCGCCACCCCACATCCGGCCGAGCGGCCCGGTCAGCTCACGTTCCTCGTCCGACAGGTGGGACAGGAGCGCGTCGGTGAGCGAGTCGAGCGCCTCCCGCAGGCCGGTGATGTCCCCGGCGCCGCCGGCGAACGCGACCAGCGCCGCGTCGACCCGTTCGACGAGGGCCTGGATGGCGCGGTGCTCGTCCTCGAGGCGGTCCAGCACGGGGGCGAGCTCGGGCCCGAACCGCCGCAGGGCGGGGAAGATGTCAGCGTCCTCGCGGTGGTGGTGGACGCTGACCACGCGGCAGAAGGACGCGCAGTACGCGCCGAGCGTCCAGTTGTTCTGACGCAGCGCGAGGGTGCGCAGGTGGGACCGCGCGGCGCCGGCGTCGAGGGTGCCGGCGGCGACCTCGGCGACCAGGTCGCGCAACCGGCCGAGTTCCGCGCGCAGGTGGTCGTGTGCCTCGACGAGCCGCCGCCCGGCGGCCGCTTCCCGCTCGGTGCCCGGCCCGCCCCGGGCCGCGGCGACGAGTTCCCGGACCGCCGGGGCGATCTCGGTGGCGAAGAGCCGCAGCAGGTCCGCCGTGCCGGCCGGGAGCAGGAACCCGCTGACGCCGTGGGTGAGCGCCAGGTCGGCGAGTCGTCGCGGCCAGTCGCGAGGGGAACCGAGCGCCGGCGGGGACAGGTTGTAGAGACGGCGGATCGCGGCGGGGTCCCGGCCCGCGTCCGCCGCGGCGGCGTCGATGATCGCGCCGGCCGACGGCAGATCCTCCGGCGGGATCCGGGTCATGCTCGGCAGCCACCCGTCGGCCAGCGTGCCGGTCAGACGCAGCATCCGCGGCCCGAGCGCGCCCACCCAGATGCCCGGATCGCGCGGCGGGGGACCGGGTTCGGCGCCGTCGAGCGCGTAGTGCTCGCCCGGCAGGTGGACCGGCCCGCCGGGTGTCCACAGTGCACGGATCACCGCGATCGCCACGCCGAGGGCGGAAACCGCTTCCGCGGGCGGGTGCCACGGCCCGCCTTCGGCCGCGATCGCGTCCCAGTACGCCCCGGCGCCCAGCGCCAGGCCGGCCCGGCCGCCGCTGAGCGCGTCCAGGCTCGCCACGGCGCGGGCCAGCATCGCGGGGGGACGCAGCGGCAGGTTGGCGACGTTCGGGAACACCCGCACCCGCTCGGTCCGCGCGGCGATCACCGACAGCGTCGTCCACGCCTCGGCGAACTCCGGCCGGTACGGGTGGTCCGGCACGCTCACCAGGTCCAGTCCGGCGCGGTCCGCGACCCGCGCGAGTTCCAGCGCCTCGCCCGGCCGCGCCGTCACCGGTACCAGGACGGCGCCGAAGAGCAGGTCGTGGCCGTAGTCCGTCATCGGCTCGCCACCGCGGGGCGGGCGGCGGGCACGAGCCGTCCCGGGCCGGCGAGCGCGACCAGCGCCGCCACGCCCATCGCGATCGCGGACAGCACGAACGCCGTGGTGTAGCCGGATTCCACCGGGAACCGCGTGCCGGGGATGACCTCGCCGGTGACGATGGTCGACGCGATCTGCGCGCCGAAGGTGCCGCCGATGGTGCGCATGATCGTGTTGACGCCGGTGGCCTCCCCGGTCTGACGCGGGTCGACCGCGCCCACGACGAGGTTGGCCAGCGACGCGAAGGCGAACCCGACGCCGATGCCGAGGATCCCGTTGCCCAGGTAGATCGGCCACTGCGTGCCGTGCGCGACGGCGAACACCACGAACCCGGCCGCGCCGACCACGCACGCCAGCACCAGCGGCAGCTTGAACCCGGCCTTCGCGCCGATGCGCCCGGCGAGCGGGCTGGCGAACAGCATGGTCACCGCCATCGGGATGATGAACAGCCCGGCCTCGGTGACCGACGCGCCGAAGCCGTACCCGGCCTGCGACGGCGTCTCGACCAGCAGCGGCACCAGCGTGAACGCGCCGTACATGCCGAACCCGATGATCAGCGCGGTGATGTTGGAGGTCAGCACCGCGGGACGGCCGAGCAGCCCGATGTCGATCAGCGGCCGCGCCAGGCGCTTCTCCACCAGCGCGAACACGGCCAGCAGGACCGCGGCGGCCGCGAACAGCCCGACGATCGCCGCCGAGCCCCAGCCCCACACGCGGCCCTCGCTGATCGCCAGCAGCAGCGCGACCAGGCCACCGGTGAGCAGCAGGGCGCCCGCCCAGTCCACCCGGCCCGGCGAGCGCACCGGCGACTCGCGCACGAACGCGGTCACCGCGGCGATGCCGGCGACGATCACCGCGAGCATCAGCCAGAAGATCCACTCCCAGCCCAGCGCGTCGACGATCACCCCGGGGATGACGAGCCCGGCGCCGAACCCGATGCCGAAGGTCGAGCTGATCCAGCCGATCGCGACCGGGACCCGCTCACGCGGGAACTCGTCGCGCACGATGCCGAACGCGAGCGGGAACGTCGCGGCCCCGGCTCCCTGGATCGCGCGGGCGGCGATCAGCACGCCGATGGACGGGGCCACCGGGCCGAGCAGCGTGCCCGCCGCGGACACCGCGAGGCACGCCAGCAGCACGCGGCGCTTGCCGAACATGTCGCCGAGGCGGCCGAGCAGCCCGGTGGCCACCGACGCGGTGAGCAGGAACGCGCTGAGCACCCAGGACACGGTGGTGGTCGACGTGCCGAACTCGGCCTGCAGGGCCGGCAGCGCGGGCACCGGCATGGTCTGCAGCAACGAGAAGGACAGCACCGCGATCAGCAGCGCGGCGAACGGAGCGGAAGTTCGTGTCATGACGTAATGATTACACGACGACATTATTACGTCCAGGGGGTAGGATCGCCGTCATGGACGACCGCGAGACGCGCCCGCCGACCCTGCTCGCCCTGCCCTCGTACCTGGCCGGCCACGTGGCGCGGATCGGGCATCGCGGGCTGGTCGCGGCACTGGCCGAGCACGACCTGCGGCTGCCGCACTTCGCCGTGCTGACGGGGTTGTCGGATTTCGGGCCGCTGGCGCAGCACGCGCTGGCCGACCGGCTCGGGCTCAACCGCAGCCACCTGGTCGGGTACCTGGACGTGCTGGAGCGACGCGGTTTCGTCCGGCGCGAACGCGATCCGGAGGACCGCCGCCGCCAGCGCGCCGCGCTGACCGATTCGGGGCGGAGGCTGGTGCGGCGCCTGCAGGAGGTGGCGCACGCCTCACAGGAGGAGTCGCTCGGCGTGCTGTCCACAGCGGAACGCCGGACGCTCGTCGACCTGATGCGACGCGTGGTCGTGGCCGACGACGCGGCCGCCCGGAAGGCCGGGGACTGACGGGGCGTGCCGGACGAAGACCGCGGGTGGCCGGGGCAGTTGCTGGTCGTGCCGCGGTTCGAGGTGTCCTAACCAGCGAGCCAGCCGAAGCTGTCCACAGTGGACCCGGTCGGCAGGTACTCCAGCCCCACCCAGCCCGCGTAGCCGGTCGCGGCCAGGCGCTCCAGCCACGCCGTCACGCCGAGCGTCCCGGTGCCCGGCTCGTGCCTGCCCGGTGCGTCGGCCACCTGCACGTGCCCGGTCCGCGCCAGCAGCGGCGGTGTGAGCAGCGCGTCCAGGTCGTCGCCGTTGCTGCCGAGGTGGTAGACGTCCGCCAGCAGCGCGATGTTGTCCGCGCCGGCCTCGTCCGCCAGCGCCAGCGCGTCGGCGGCGCGCAGCAGCGGGTAGTCCGGCGCGCCGGACAGCGGTTCCAGCAGCACCGTGCCCGGCAACCGCTCGGCGGCGTAGGCGAGGTTGTCCAGCAGCACCTCGCGCGAACCGCCGGTCCGGTTGCCCGGCAGCACGTTGAACAACCGGCACCCGAGCCGCCGCCCGATCGCGGCCGCGATGTCCACGCCGTCCCGGAACTCGGCCGTCCGCGCGGCGAACGCGGCCAGCCCCCGTTCGCCCGCCGCCAGGTCGCCGTGCGGCACGTTGAGCGACACCAGTTCCACCCCGGCGTCGGCGATCGACGTCACGAACCGCTCGACCTCGCGGTCACCGGGCACACCGGCGAACGGCCACCACGACTCCACACCCGCGAACCCGGCCTCCGCCGCCGCGGCCGGGCGTCGCTCCGGCGCCAGCTCGGTGAACAGGATCGAGGTGTTGACGTCGTACCGCATGACGTCATCCTCGCAGACGCGCCCGCAGCTCCAGCTTCGCGATCTTGCCCGTGGCGCCCTTCGGCAGCTCGTCGACGATCCGCACGCGCCGCGGGTACTTGTACGCCGCGATGCGTTCCCTGGCCCACGCCACGATCTCGTCCGGCTCCGCGGTCGCGCCCGGCTTGAGCGAGACCACCGCGACGACCTCCTCGCCGAGCCGCTCGTCCGGCTCGCCGATCACCGCCGCCTCACCGATCGCCGGGTGCCGGTACAGCAGCTCCTCCACCTCGCGCGGGTAGACGTTGAACCCGCCGCGGATGATCAGGTCCTTCTTGCGGTCCACGATGAACACGAACCCGTCGGCGTCGACGTAGCCGAGGTCGCCGGTGTGGAACCAGCCCCCGCGGAACGCCTCCGCGGTCTCCTGCGGCCGCTTGTAGTACCCCTTGGTGATGTTGTGGCCGCGCAGCACGATCTCGCCCACCTGCCCGGCCGGCAGTGGTCGGTCCGCCTCGTCGACGATGCGCAGCTGCACGCCCCAGATCGGCTTGCCGATCGAGAGGATCTTCCGGTTGTCCGCGCCCGGGTTGACCGTCGTGGTCGACGCCGACTCGGACAGCCCGTAGCCCTCCAGCACCGGGATGCCGTACTTCTCCTCGAAGCGGCGCAGCACCTCCTCCGGGATCGCGGCGCCGCCGGAGCTGCCGATCCGCAGGCTGCTGGTGTCGTAGCCGGTGGTGTCGGCGTACGCCAGCGCGTGGTACATCGTCGGGACGCCGGCCATGATCGTGACCCGGTCGCGCTGGATCGCCTCCAGCACCGCGGGCACCTCGAAGCGCGGCACGACGGAGATGGTCCGGCCGTGCCGCGCGGAGGCGTTGAGGATGCTGGACAGCCCGTAGACGTGGAAGAACGGCAGCACCGCCAGCGCGACGTCCTCGGGTTCGGCGCCGAAGCGCTCGCTGCCCAGCGTGCAGGTCATGTAGAGCTGGAAGTGGGACAGCTCGGCGCCCTTGGGGCGGCCGGTGGTGCCGCTGGTGTAGAGCAGCACCGCGGTGTCGTCGGCCGCGCCGGGGAAGATGTCGCCGTCGTCCGCGGGGTCCAGCAGCGTCGCGAACGACAGCGTCCCCTCCGGCCAGGCACCCGCGTCGAGGTCGCCGACGACCACCGCGCGGACCTCGGCCACCTCCTTGAGCGCCGTGGACACCTCGGCGGCGCCCGCGGCGTGGGCGATGATCATCCGGGAGTCGGAGTCGTCCAGGTGGTAGGCGATCTCGGCGGCCTTGAGCAACGGGTTGAGCGGCACCATCGTCAGGCCCGCCTTGAGGATCCCGAAGTAGGCGATCACGAACTCGGGCACGTTGGCGAGCTGCACGGCGACCTTGTCGCCGGGGCGCAGGCCCTGCTCCCGCAGGGCGACGGCGACCCGGCCGGAGCGTTCGTCGACCTCGGCGTAGGTCATCGCACCCGACGGGAACCGCAGGAAGTCCTTGCCCGGCGTGGCCGTCGCCGACTCCCGCAGCATGATCGCCAGGTTGAAGCTCATGGCCTGCCCACCTTCCGAACGTCGTTCTCCTCCGCGGCGCCCGAATTGCCCTGGACGCCCGGTACTCGTCCGGGTCGGTTGCCGAACCCGGCAGAATCCCGTTCGGTTTTGCGGCGACGTCGACCCGTCAGTCAGTGAACCGCGCGGCCGGTGTGGTGGTCAAGTCCCCGGCGCGTCGTCCAGGTCGCCCGGCCGGATGCGGTAGACCTGCAGGCGCAGGTCGTAGTACTTGGTGGTCTCGCCGACCCACTGCATGCCGAGCCGCTTCGCGGTGGCGATCGCCCGAATGTTGTTCGGTCGCGCGACGGCGAACAGCTCGTCGGTGTCCTGCGTGAACGCCCACCTGATCAGGGCCTGGCTGCCCTCGGTGGCGTAGCCCTGGCCCCAGGCCTCGGGATGCAGCTGCCAGCTGAGTTCGAGGTCCTCGTCGTAGGGCGGCAGCAGGCGGATGCCCAGGCCGCCGATGACCTGCCCGCCCTCCCGGCGCTCCATCGCCCACCGGCCGCGGGGCGGCGGCAGGTTGGGCTGGGCCTCACGCCAGGCGTGCAGCACCGCGCGCATCGCGGCGACATCGCCGACCCGGTCCATCGCCGGGGTCAGCCAGTGCGTGACCTCTTCCGAGCCGTAGATCGCGAGTGCGGCTTCGGCGTCGTCGACCGTCCAGTCACGGATGAGCAGCCGGTCGGTGATCAGGGGCGACTCCATGTGTAAACGCTACGTGAAGTGCGGCCGGTACGGCAGCCACGAGCGGCAGATGCGCCCAGAGAGCGGCATGGTCCCCCTCGCCGCTGCGCCCCCACAGGGCCGCGCAGGTCGTGAGGACGTGCAGGCCGGTGCCGAAGCCGCTGTCCGCGGAGGGCAGCTCGATGCCGGGCGCGGCCAGCGAGATCCGCAGCCAGTCGGACTGGGTGCCCTCGCGCACGAGGCGGAGTGTGGCGGGCAGGCGGCCCTGGTCGTAGGCGGCGCTGGCCAGGGTGTCGATGACGAGCAGCGCGTCCGTGACCGACTCGACCGTGCAGCCGTCGAGGAAGGCGGCGGCCGATTCCCGCAGGGTGCGCACGTCGGTGGGGTGGCTCAGTACCCGTTGCAGGGCGTTGTCGATCCAGAAGTCGGTCACGCGGGCTCCCTCCGCTGGCTGCTCAACGGTCGGGTGAGACTACCCAGCCGGGCCTTGCCGAAACCGGGCGTCGTGTGACCGTGGTCGCAGTGCTCAGCCCGTCGGTTGTAGCACCACGAACACACCCAGCTTCATCACCAACGCCTGTTGCCGTGGCCGCAGTGCTCAGGCGTCCGGCGTGTGGTGGCGCAGCAGTCTGGACAGCAGGCCGGTCAGCTGTTCCCGCTCCTGGTCGCTCAGCGGGGCGAGGAGGTCGTCCTGGATGCGGGCGATCTGCTTGTCGAGGCGCTTGAGGTGGCGGCGGCCGTCCGCGGTGATCGTGATGACGTTGCGGCGCCGGTCGGCCGGGTCCGGCTCGCGGCTCACCAGGCCGCGGTCGGCCAGTTCGTTGATGGTCGCCACCAGGTCGGAGAGGTGGATGGCGCTGCGCCGGCCGAGCGTGGCCTGGCTCGCCGGGCCGGACTCCTCCAGGGCGGCCAGCAGGCGGTAGTGGTAGCCGCGGGCGCCGGCCTCGGACAGGCCCTCGGTGACGAGCCGGTGCGCGTGGTGGGCAGTCTGGGTGAGCAGCCAGCTGGGCAGGGCGCGCAGCCGTCCGGAGGCGGTCGTGTCCATGGCCGGAGTGTAACCGAAACGTTTGGACGCCGAATCATTTGCCGGTTCAACGTTGGCGGGCCTAACGTTTGCCGTCCGCGGGCGTCGGAAGGGCGACAGGCCGGGACTGTCGAATTCGGCGACCGCCCACCCACCCCGCTCTCAGGCTGCTGTCCACCGGCGGCGCGGTTGCCGCCGGACGTGTGGTGCCCGCTCCGAGCAACCGGAGCCCCTCAACGCTGGAAGCACCAGCTGCATGCCATGGCGAGCGCGGGCGGCGTGCGGTGGCGAGCGCGGGCGGCGTGCGGTGGCGAGCGCGGGCGGCGTGCGGTGGCGAGCGCGGGCGGCGTGCGGTGTCGAGCGCGGGCGGCGTGCGGTGGCGAGCGCGGGCGGCGTGCGGTGTCGAGCGCGGGCGGCGTGCGGTGTCGAGCGCGGGCGGCGTGCGGTGGCGAGCGCGGGCGGCGTGCGGTGGCGAGCGCGGGCGGCGTGCGGTGGCGGGCACCGGTGGCATCCCGTGGCGCGCTGGTCGGCGCGCTGGGCTTCCGCTGTCCCCAGTCCGTCTGCCATGTTGCATCCCGAAGCGAAGGAGGGGCCCGATGCCGGAGACCGACGTCCTGTCGCCGGGGGAGCTGCGGGCCCTCGGCGCATGGATGGACCGTCAGGGGTTGCCGGGCGGCCCCGTCGAGGATCTGGCGCCCATCGCCGGCGGCACGCAGAACCTGATGTTCTCCTTCCGCTGCGGCGGCCGGGCCTACGTGCTGCGCAGCGGGCCACGCCACCGGCGGGCGCGCAGCAACGACGTGCTGCGCCGCGAGATGCGGGTGCTCGCCGCGTTGTCGGGCACCGCGGTGCCGCATCCGGAGCTGATCGCGGCCTGCCCGGACGAGACGGTCCTGCCGGGCGCGGTCTTCTACCTCATGGAGCCGGTCGACGGTTTCAACGCGACCCTCGAACTGCCGGAGCCGCACGCGACCCGGCCCGCGTTGCGGCACGAGATGGGCCTGGCGATGGCCGACGCGCTGGCGGCGCTCGGGTCGGTCGGCCACGAGGAGGTGGGGCTCGCGGATTTCGGGCGGCCGCACGGGTTCCTCGAGCGCCAGGTGCCGAGGTGGCTCGCGGAGCTGGACTCCTACGCCGGCCACGAGGGCTACCCGGGACCGGACATCCCGGGCGTGCCGGCGGTGGCGGAGTGGCTCGCGTCCCACGTGCCGCGGCAGTGGACACCAGGCATCCTGCACGGCGACTACCACCTGGCGAACGTGCTGTTCTCCCGCGAGGACGCCGCGGTGGCGGCGATCGTCGACTGGGAGATGAGCACGATCGGCGACCCGCTCCTCGACCTCGGCTGGTTGCTGGCCACCTGGCCGGGCACCCGCCCGATGCTCGGCTGGACCGGCCTCGCCACGGCCGGCGACCTCGCCACCGAAGAGGAGATCGTGGCCCGCTACGCCGACCACTCGGGGCGCGACACGTCCGCGATCGCCTGGTACGCGGTGCTGGCGTGCTTCAAACTGGGCATCGTGCTGGAGGGCACCCACGCGCGGGCCTGCGCGGGCAAGGCACCCCGCTCCACCGGCGACCGCCTCCACGCGGCCACGGTCAGTCTGTTCGAGCAAGCACTGGACCGAATCGCCCGCGCGTGACTCGGGCCGCGCGCCATCGGCGGCGTGACCCCGGGCCGCGCGGGATCGGCGGCTTGACCCCGGGTCGCGGGATCGGCGGCTTGACCCGGGCCGCGCGGTAGCGGTGCCCGGCTGAAGGCGGTGGTGCGTGGCCTGCGGGGTGCGCGTTGGTGTGGTTGCGGTGGGGGGCGATGGGCGGCACCGGCATTGACTGCCCCGCAGGGGCTTGCCGGGCAGGGCGTGGGTGCTGGTTGCGGGCTGTGCGGCAGCGGCGGCCGACTGGAGGTGGTCCCGCCGGACCCGTTGGGGTGTGCGTGGGTGTCATTGCGCTGGGGGAGAGGCAATGCCTGGCACTGGCATCGGTTACCCCGTACGGGCTTGCTCGGCTGGGTCTGGTTGCGGCTGGCTGCATGACAGAGGCCGCGCGGTCTCGGCGGCCGGCTGGAGCTGGCGACGCTGAGCTGCTCGGGCTCGCGCTGCTCCTGCTCGGGCTCGCGCTGCTCCGGTTGCGCCGGATTGAGCGGCGGTGCCCGGCGCCGGGGGCTGGCTGCCCTCGGCGGCGGTGGACTTGCGCCCCGATCGTCCTGAATCGCCACGGGCCTTGTCCCGCGATCTGGCGCCGCGCCCGCACAACCCGATCCACAGCCACCCTCGATGCCCTGCCTCTCACTGAGAAATCGGGCCTGCCGGAGCAGGCCCGCCGGTGGTGAGCTCGGCCGAGCGGGCACCGGCGAGGTTGCGCGGCCGGCACCGGTCAGGGCACGACCGTCACCGGCCAGAGACCGGACCGCACGAGGCGGTTCGCCACCGATCCGACGATGCGGTGGCCCCGGCTCTCCGACGCGCCCACCACCACGAGGTCGGCATGCAGCTCGACGGCCGCGCGCCGCAGCTCGGTGAAGGCGTCGCCCCGGCGGACGATGAACGTGATCGGCATGTTCGCCTCGTCGGCCAGGTCGCGGATCGGCCTGCGCATCTCGTCGATCGTCGCCTCGTAGGCCTGCTCCTGGGCGGCCGCGAGGTAGCCGGTCGCCATGCCCGTCCACGCCGGCGGCGCCAGCACGTAGACCAGCACCAGCCGCGACCGCTGTCGCCGGGCGAGCCCGGCCGCGTAGGCACCTGCCCGCAGCGCGGTGGGGGAGCCGTCGACGCCCGCGAGAACGATGTGGGGACCGTCGGTGCCCCGTTCGAACGGTCCCGGCGACCACGCCGGGCCGTACTCCTCCACCAACTGCCCCCTGGCCCGCTCCGCACCCACGGCTCGCATTATCTGGCACCGGCCGCTCCGGGTGCGGGCGCCCGGCACGACTTTGGTACGAATGACGTCTACGCCGACAGGAGGAACCAAGTCGTGGGTAACGGGCCCGACGCGGTGCGGGCAGCCGACGTGGCGATGGCGGCCGCCCGGTTCGCCGGCGTCATCCAGCCGACGCCACTGCACCGCAACGAACGGCTTTCGCTGCAGCACGGCGTGGACGTCTGGCTCAAGCGCGAGGACCTGTCCGCCGTCCGGTCCTACAAGGGGCGTGGCGCCTACAACCTGGTGAGCCAGCTCTCCCCCGAGGAACGTGCCCGGGGCGTCGTGTGCGCGAGCGCCGGCAACCACGGCCAGGGTGTGGCGTTCGCCTCAGCCGCGCTCGGCGTCCTCGCCCGCGTCTACCTGCCGCGCACCACGCCCCGGCAGAAGCGGGACCGCGTCGCCCGCCTGGGTGGTGAGCACGTCCAGATCGTGGTGCACGGCGACACCTACGACGACGCGGCCGCCGCCGCGCAGGCCTACGCCGCGAGCACGGGCACGACGATGATCCCCGCCTTCGACGACCCGCGCACGATCGCCGGGCAGGGCACCGTGGTCAAGGAGGCCATCGAGCAGCTGGGCAAGGCGCCCGACGTCGTCGTCGTGCCGGTCGGCGGCGGTGGCCTGCTCGCCGGAACGCTCGCCTGGCTGCGCGAGACCCAGCCCGAGGTGCGCGTCATCGGCGCCGAACCGCAGGGCGCGGCCAGCATGGCGCTCGCCCTCGAGCACGGTGGCCCGGTCGCCATGGAGGCCATCGACCCGTTCGTCGACGGCGCCGCGGTGCGGCTCGTCGGTGAGCACACCTACGCCCTCGCCGCCGACCGCCGTCCCGACATGATCGCCGTGCCCGAGGGCAAGATCTGCGTCGAGATGCTCGACCTCTACCAGTCCGACGGCATCATCGCCGAGCCCGCGGGCGCGCTCTCCCCGGCCGCGCTCGGGCTGGACCTCGGACTGGAGCCGGGGTCGACGGTGCTGTGCATCGTCTCCGGCGGCAACAACGACGTCAGCCGCTACGCCGAGATCGTCGAGCGGGCGCTGATCTTCGAGGGACGCAAGCACTACTTCCTCGTCGAGTTCCCGCAGGAACCCGGCGCGCTGCGCAGGTTCCTCGACGACGTGCTCGGACCCGACGACGACATCACGCTCTTCGAGTACGTCAAGCGCAACAACCGCGAGACCGGCCCGGCGCTGGTCGGCATCGAACTCGGGTCGCCGGAGAACCTCGAACCGATGATGAAGCGGATGATGGCCGGCCCGCACCGCATCGAACGCGTCTCGCCCGACAGCCCCCTGTTCACGTTCCTCGTTTGACCGGCATCGGGATCGCCTGCTCGGCCGCGCGGCTCACCTCCTCCCAGTCCGACCAGCCGTCCAGGCGCTGACGCGTGAGGTCGTGCGCCAGGTCGTAGACCATGCTGCCGAGCAGCAGGCGCAACGGCGGGTCCTCGCTGTCGGCGAGTTTCAGCACTGCCTCGGCGGCCAGCGCCGGGTCGCTGTCGACCGACTCTTCGGACCACAGTCGTTCGAGCTGCTGTCTCAGGGGCCCGTAGTCGTCGATCGGGCTCGCCCTGGCGGGGGCGGTGTAGAGGTCGGTCCAGTAACCACCCGGCTGGACGATGCTCACCTGGACGCCGAACGGGGCCGCTTCCCGGGCCAGTGCCTCGCTCATGCCCTCCAGGGCGAACTTGCTCGCGCTGTAGAGGCCGGTCATCGGGAACCCGCCGAGCGCGGCGATGCTGGAGATCTGCAGGATGCGGCCGGACCGCTGCCGCCGCAGCACCGGCAGGACGGCCTGGCTCACCCACAGGGCGCCGAAGAAGTTCGTCTCCATCGCGGCGCGGGCCTGCTCCTCGGTGAACTCCTCGACCATGCCCATCGACAGCGTGCCCGCGTTGTTGACCACCACGTCGAGGCGGCCGAAGTGCTCCACGGCCTGCTCGACGGCCTTGAACACGTCCTCGCGCCGGGTGACGTCGAGCTGGATGGGCAGCAACTGGCTGGTCTCTTCGGTGGTGATGGTGCGGGCGGCCGCGACGACCCGGTCGCCACGGGCGAGGGCGGCTTCGGTGAACGCGCGGCCGAGGCCTCGGCTCGCTCCGGTGATGAACCAGACGCGGGACGTGGGGTCGGTGGTCATGGTGTGCTCCTCTCGTTGTGAGACGAACCGTAGCGTCTCGTTTCGAGGCTGTCAAGACGGACCGTCTCGTCTCATCTTGTGGTAGAGTCGGGACGTGCCGGATTCGAGTCGTCGGAACGAGAACTCGCGTCGCGCGATTTTGACCGCGGCGTTCGAGTTGGCGGGGGAGGTGGGATACGCGAAGCTCAGCATCGAGGGGATTGCCGCGCGGGCCGGGGTCGGGAAGCAGACGATCTACCGCTGGTGGCCGTCGAAGGGGGCGGTGCTTCTGGACGCGTTCCTGATGCTGTCCGAAGGGGACGGTGGCGGACTGCCCGATACCGGGGATCTGGAGGCGGACCTGAAGGCCGTGTTGCGCGCGACGGTCAAGGAGTTGCGCGACGCGCGTTACGACCTGCCGATGCGTGCGCTGAGTTCGGAGATCATGCACGACCCAGAGCTGGCGCGGATGTACGCGGAACGGCTCGACGAGCCTGTGCGGGAGCTGAAGAAGGAGCGGCTGCGGAAGGCGGTGGAAGTGGGACAGCTGTCCGATGTGGACCTGGACATGGCGGTGGACGTGATCTGGGGGCCGGTGACGGTGCGCTGGATGCAGCGCGGGCCGCTCACGGAGGAGTTCGCGGACCGGGTGGTGGAGACGGCGCTGTCCGGGTTGCGGCCCTGACTGCGCCGAGGTTTCCGCGCCGGCGGCGGGCCGGGCGCGGGCGGTGACTCGGTGGCGGGCCGGATGCGGGCGGTGCGGGCGGTGACTCGGTGGCGGGCCGGATGCGGGCGGTGACTCGGTGGCGGGCTGGACGCGGGCGGTGACTCGGTGGCGGGCCGGGCGCGGGCGGTGACTCGGTGGCGGGCTGGGCACGGCTGGTAGCTCGGTGGCGGGCCGGATGCGAGGGGTGACCCGATGGCGAACCCGGTGGCGCGCCGGACGCGAGTAGTGACTCTGTGGTAGGCCGGGCGCGGGTGGTGACTCGGTAGTGGGCCGGATGCGGATGGTCACTCGATGGTGGGCTGGATGCGGCAGGCGAGCGCGTAGTGCGCCGGATGCGGCTGAGTCCTGGTGGAAGGCGGATGCGCTAGGCGGCCGGTAATAGGCCGTGTGGTCGGTGGTGGAGCGGGCCGGGGTCGGTGGGTCAGCGAGCGTCGCTTCGAGGGCGTGGGCCGGCGCGCCGGTTTGCGCGGGGAGCGGTGTGGTCGCGTCGTCGCCATGACGGAGGCCGGGCCGGTGGCTGTGGTGCGGTGCTCCTCGGGGGTCGCGCTTCTCGGCCGGGGTTTGGTCGGGCTGGGCGTCAGTGGGGAATGGCCTGCCGGTGAGCGGTCGCCGACCCGCGGGGGTGCTCGCTGGTGGTCGCCGGGGCGGTCCCGGTCCCCCGCTTGGCGAAGCGGGGGACCGGGAGAGAACAGGCTCAGCCCTTCGCTGCCACGGCCTGCTCGAAGAAGTCCGCGAGCTGGCGTCCGTAGGCTTCGAGGTCCAGGGACGGGTTCTCGGTGTAGGCCTGGATCGCTCCGTCGATGCTCTGCGCGATCGTGCGGGCCGCGACCTCCGGGGAGAACTCGCCGAAGGCGCCTTCCCTCTGGCCCTGCGTCAGCAGCCGCTCGATGCGGGCGGTTCGGAAACCGCTCAACATGGGGCCCGCGACCGGCCAGCCGTCCGGGTCGTCGGCGTTCGCGGCCACCTCGCGCAGCACGCGGACGCACTCGGGGTGGTCGCGGACGAACGTGACCTCCGTTTCGATCACCGCGCGCAGCATCGTGGCCCGATCGGTCGTGTCGCCGGCCCGCTCCTCCAGATACCGGTCCCGGATGCTCAGCGCCGTCGTCACCACCGCCTGGATCAGCCCCGCCTTCGTGCCGAAGTGGTAGCCGATCAGCCGCGTGCTGCTCAACCCGGCGCGCTCCTTGATGCGCGCGAACGACGTCCGGCGATACCCCAGCTCCGCCATCGTCGCGAGCGTCGCCGCAATGATCTGCGACCGGCGCGCCTCCTCAGCCGGGCTCAGGCCCAGGTCCGGCTGCACGTCACTGATTACCTGCATGAGTAAAAAGTTACTCGCGCGAGTAACGACGCGCAAGCGGATTACTTGAGCAGCGTGTCCACCAGCTCCGCCGTCCAGCCGGGATCGGCAGGCTGGCCGACGAAGATCGCCCGGTAGTACAGCGGGCCGAGCAGGACGTCCGCGGCGTGCAGCGTCTCCGGCGCCGTCCCGCCGCGCGAACGCTCCCGGTCGAGGATCGCCGTCAGCTGGGCGTGCCGGTCCGCCGTGCACGCGCAGCCACCTCCGGGGCCGGAGCCGATCGTGGCCCGCATGAGCGCCAGGACGTCCGGGTCGGCCAGGTCGGTCGCCACGTCCGCCGCCCATCGCCGCAGGTCCTCGCGCAGCGAACCGGTGTCGGGCACCACGATGTCGCCGCTGAAGCGGCTGCTCGCGACGTCCGCCATCAGCTCCGCGACCGACCCCCACCGCCGGTACAGGGTGGTCGGGTGGACACCCGCGCGGCTCGCGATCAGTGGCAGGGTCAGCGCCTCCGCCGGGTTCTCGGCCAGGAACTCCACGACGGCGCGGTGCACGGCGGCACGCACCCGCGCGGACCGGCCGCCGGGGCGCGTCGTGCTGATGGTGGCTGGCATGAAGAAATTATCGCATCGATCGTTGCGTTTGCGCTATGGTCGTCCTAACGCATCGATCTTTGCTTTTCCGAGGAGTGCTGATGTCGAGTTGTCCCGCCGTCGCCCCCGTGGCGGTCCGCCCGAGAGCCCGGTTGTCCCACCCGGTGGCGTTCACGGCGGTCGCGGTCATCTTCGTGCTGTTCATGGCGGCCTCCAGTGTCCCGTCCCCGCTCTACGTCGTCTACCAGCAGGAATGGGGCTTCTCGTCGATGACGCTCACCGCGGTCTTCGCGGTGTACGTCCTGGGGCTGATCGTCTCCCTGCTGGTCGTCGGCGCCCTGTCGGACCACATCGGACGGCGGCCGGTGCTGGCCGCGGCCATCGTGGGCGAAGCCGTCTCGCTCGTGCTGTTCCTGGTCGCCGGTGACGTCTCCGCGCTGTTCGCGGCACGCGTCGTGCAGGGTGTCGCGACCGGCGCCGCGATGTCCGTGCTCGGCGCGACACTCGTCGACCTGAACCCGCCGCACGCCCCCGGCCGCGCGGGCGTGATCAGCAGCGTCGCCCCAACCAGCGGGCTCGCCCTCGGCGCACTGGGCTGCGGCGCCCTCGTCCAGTTCGCGCCCGCCCCGACCCACCTGGTCTACGCGCTCCTGCTCGCCGGAATGGTCGTCGCGCTGCTGCTGACCGCCGGCCTGCCGGAGACCTCGGCCCGCCGTCCGGGCGCGCTGGCCTCGCTCACCCCGCGGCTCGGCGTCCCGGCGCGCCTGCGGCCGGACCTGTTCGCGCTGCTCCCGATCCTGCTCTCCAGCTGGGCCCTCGGCGGCCTCTACCTCTCGCTCGGGCCGTCGGTGGCGGCCGGGCTGTTCGGGCTCACCAACCACCTCGTCGGCGGGCTCGTCGTGACCCTGCTGTGCGGCACGGGCGCCCTGACCTCGCTGGCGCTGCGCACCGCACCGGTCGGCATGGTGCTGCAGGCCGGCGCCGTGCTGCTGGCGGCCGGGCTGGGCGCCAGCCTGGCCGGCGTGCTGACGGACACGGTCACGCTCGCGGTGGCCGGGACGCTCGTGTCCGGGGTCGGGTTCGGGGCGTCGGCGCTGGCCAGCTTCGGCACGCTGGCCCGGCTGGCCGCGGCCGGCCAACGCGGGGAACTCTTCGCCGTGGTCTACGTCATCGCCTACCTCGCGTTCAGCGTTCCCGCGGTGATCGCCGGCTTCGCGGCGACATCGGCCGGGTTGCGGTCCACCGCGATCGTCTACGGGTTCGCCGTCGCCGGGCTGGCCGTGATCGCCGTGATCGCCCAGTCGGTGCGTGCCGCGCGAAGGTGATTGCGCAATCCGGACAAGAGGGCTATCTTCACTCCAGTCATACCCCCTAGGGGTATTAAACGGAGGAGCACGAGATGGACCACTCGACGCACGAGCACGCCGCCCACGCCGGGCACGGGGCGCACACCGGGCACCGGCCGCCCACCACCTGGGCCGCCGCCGCGCAGGCCACCCTGCACTGCCTCACCGGCTGCGCCATCGGCGAGGTGCTCGGCATGGTCATCGGCACCGCGCTCGGGCTGCACGGCGTCGCCACGATCGCCCTGGCCGTCGCGCTGGCGTTCGTGTTCGGCTACGCGCTCACCATGCGCGGGGTGCTGAAGGCGGGTGTGCCCTTCCGCGCGGCGCTGAAGGTCGCGCTGGCCGCCGACACGATCTCCATCACGGTGATGGAGATCGTGGACAACGGCATCATGGTCGCCGTGCCGGGCGCGATGGACGCCGGCCTGGCCAGCTGGCTGTTCTGGGGCGCGCTGGCGTTCGCGCTGGCCGTGGCGTTCGTGCTGACCTGGCCGGTGAACAAGTGGATGATCGGGCGCGGCAAGGGGCACGCGGTCGTCCACCAGTACCACCACTGACTGCGCCGGGCGGCCCTGTCGGCCGCCCGTCCGGTCGTGTTGGCTGGATCCCGTGGGCGGGCGGAAGATCGACCGCGGCCCGGCCGGGGACGGCTGCCCCGTGCGGCGCGGCCCGGACGGGACCTGGCGGGTGACGGGCTACGAGCAGGCCCGCACGGTGCTGCGCAGCGGCGGCACAGTGCAGGCCGGGCTCGGCATCGAAACCGTCGAGAAGCTGCCGGCCCGGTTCCGCCGCCCGGTCCTCTACCGCGACGGCCCGGAACACCGCGAGCACCGCCGCCAGACCGCCCGGTTCTTCACGCCCCGGCGCGTCAGCGAGCACTACCGCGACATCATGGTCCGCGTCGCCGGCGAGCAACTGGCGCGGCTCACCCGCACCGGGCGGGCCGACCTGCCGGACCTGGCCTTCGGCCTCGCGATCGGCGTCGCCGCCGAGGTCATCGGCCTCACCGAGAGCAGGCCGGGCATCCAGCGGCGGCTGGACCGCTTCTTCCCGGAGAAGTTCGGCCGCCCCGGGTTCACCAGCCTGACCGGGATCCACTGGTTCTTCCGGCAGATGCGCAACTGGCTGGCCGTCTACCTCGCCGACGTCCGCCCCGCCGTCCGCGCCCGGCGCCGGGACCGCCGGGACGACCTCATCTCGCACCTGCTGGACGAGGGCTGCACGGCGGGCGAGATCCTCGGCGAGTGCCTGACCTTCGCCGCCGCCGGCATGGTCACCACCCGCGAATTCGTCTCCGTCGCGGCCTGGCACCTGTTCACCGACGACGACCTGCGCACGCGCTACCGAGCCGCGGGCGAGGACGAGCGGATCGCCCTGCTGCACGAGATCCTGCGCACCGAACCCGTCATCGGCGGGCTGAAACGGCGTACCACCGAGCCGCTCCGGCTCGACGGCGACACGATCCCCGCCGGTGAGCTGGTCGAGCTGCGGATCGACGCGGCCAACCTCGAGCCGTGCGAGCCGCCCGGCCTGTCCTTCGGCGACGGCGCGCACAAGTGCCCGGGCGCGCACATCGCGATCCTGGAGACCGACGTCTTCCTCAGCCGCCTGTTCGCCCTGCCCGGCCTGCGCATGGCGACCCCGCCGCGGGTCACCAGGAAAGCCGAGATCGACAGCTACGAACTGCGGAATCTGGTCGTGACGACCTCCGCGCCGGACTAGCATTCGCGCTCGTGGCGGACACCGACATCTCCTTCCGGGCCGACCGGATCGACCCGGCCGTGGTCGCGCGCCAGGCCGAGGTCCTCGACGTGCAGGCCGCGACCCCGGGCGTGCGGCGGTTGCGGGCCTGGGCGCACGAAGCGCTGGCCGTCCGGCCGGGGGAGCGGGCACTGGAGATCGGCTGCGGCACCGGGTCCGAGGTGCAGGTGCTCGCGGCCGCGGCCGGGCCCGGCGGCGAGGCGATCGGCCTCGACCCCAACGAGGCCATGCTCGCGCTGGCCCGGGAGCGGGCGGCCGGATCCTCCGCGCGGTTCGTGCCCGGCGATGTCTGCTCCCTGCCCTTCGCCGGCGCGAGTTTCGACGCCGTCCTGTGCGAACGCGTCTTCCAGCACCTGACCGAGCCCGCGGCCGCCGTCACCGAGATCGTCCGCGTCCTGCGGCCGGGCGGTCGCGTGGTGCTGATCGACACCGACTGGGCGACCGGGATCCTGCACCCCGGCGACCCGGAAACCGCGCGGGGCGTGCTGGCCGGGATGCTCTCGCAGACCGCCGAACCGGCCGCGGGCCGCAAGCTCGCGGGCTGGCTGACCGCGGCCGGCCTGACGATCCTCGACCGCGGCTCGCAGGCCCTGATCTCCGACCACGAATCGGTGCGGGACACGCTGCTGCCGATGATGGTCCAGCACGCCGTCGGCAACGGCGCGGTCACCCGCGAGCAGGGGGAGCGGCTGCTCGCCGAGGTCGCCGACGGCTCGGCGCGCGGGGACTTCCACCTCTCGGTGACGATGTTCGGGGTGCTCGCCCAGCGCGCCTGAACCTCCCGCCAGCCGGCGAGGACTCCAGGACGACCTCGGCCGGTCGCCGACCAGGTAGGCGGCGTCGTCGGCCCTCGGGCGATCGTGGTCACGGGACGCGGTGCAGGCTGAGCACGCCGTCCCGGGGACCGGTGGCCGTCCAGGCGCCCGAGTCCGCCGTCCAGGTCACGCCGTCGAAGGTGACGCCGTCCAGACCGAACCGCGTCGCGTTCGCGACCAGCCAGCTCGCGAAGGCCCACCCCTCGGCCGCCGGGTGCGGGCCGCTGAGCACCGCGGTGCCCAGCTCGGCCCTGGCGACCGGCACGATGTCCGCCTCCGGCGCGCCCGGTGAGATGTTCGCGCAGGTCAGCGCGGCCGGCCGGGCCCCGGTCAGCGCCGCCGCCATCGTCGCGGCTTCCGTCTCCCACTGCGCGTAGGCCTCCGGCAGCGCCGACCGTTGCACCAGCTGCGCCGCCCGGGTCAGCGGCAGGTCCGCCCAGTCCGGCACCTCCCGCAGCCGCTCGTAGAACGCCGTCGCCGCGTAGACCGGGTCGGTCACCTCCGCGTAGCTGCCCCACCCCTGGCTCGGCCGCTGCTGGAACAGCCCCGCCGAGTCGCGGTCGCCCCCGGGCAGGTTCCGCAGCCGCGACTCCTGGATCGCCGTGGCCAGGGCCACCGTCACGGCGTGGTCGGGCAGGTCCAGGCGCTTCCCGACGGCGGCGATCGTGGCCGCGTTGCGTGCCTGCTCGACGGTCAGGTCCACGGACGAGCCGTCCGCCGCGGTCGCCGAGCCGCCCCGCCGGGGCGCCGGCCGCCCCGCCAGCACGATCCACGTGACGATCCCGCCGACCACCACGACGGCGAGGAACAGGGCCAGGAGCGCCCCACGACCGCTGCGCATGCTCCCCCTCCCTCGCCGGACCTCCCGCCAGTTCAGACGCGCGAGGACGCTCCTGGTTCGTCGTACCCGCTGACGACCTCGGAAAACGGCGTCGGCGTTACCCGGAAGAGGTGCGAAACCGGGTGCGATACCGTTCGGTGCCGAACCTCCACCCGCGCACGAAGGATTTGATCATGGGAGAGAGCTCCCCGAAGGTCACGGTCGTCGTCCCGACCTACAACGAGCGGGACAACCTGCCCAACCTCGTCGGCCAGCTCACCGGCCTCGGGCTGCCCGGCCTGCACGTGCTCGTGGTGGACGACAACTCGCCGGACGGCACCGGCGACGTGGCCGACAAGCTGGCGGCCGAGGACCCGGACCGCATCGGCGTGCTGCACCGGACCGAAAAGGACGGTCTCGGCCGCGCCTACGTCGCCGGCATCACCCGGGCGCTGGAGGAGGGCGCGGACATCGTCATCCAGATGGACGCCGACCTGTCCCACCCGGTCGAGGCGGTCCCACGGATGATCGAGAAGCTGGCCACGTCGGACGCCGCCGTCGTGCTCGGATCCCGTTACGTGGCAGGCGGTTCGCTCGCCGGGGAGTGGGGCTGGCACCGCAAGGCGCTGTCGGCGTGGGCGAACTTCTACGTCAACGCCATCCTGCGGCTGCGGGTCAAGGACGCGACCGCCGGGTTCAAGGCGTGGCGCGCGGAGACGTTGCGGCGCATCGACATCGCCACGATCCGCAGCAACGGGTACGCGTTCCAGGTCGAGATGAACTACCGCACCGTGAAGCAGGGGCTGCGCATCGCGGAGATCCCGATCCGGTTCGAGGAGCGCGCCGACGGCGTGTCGAAGATGAGCCTCGCGGTGCAGCTGGAGTCCGCGCTGATGCCGTGGAAGCTGCTGTTCGGCCGTAAGCTGAGCTAAACGAAACGTCAAAATCTTTCACTTGTTCTTCCGCTTCCTCGGTCGCACGCTGGTGGTGTGATCAAGACGTGGGTGCGGATGGGTGTGCTCGCCCTGCTGTGGGGTTCGGCGTTCCTGTGGATCAAGCTCGCGTTGCGCGGGTTCACGCCGATCGAGATCGCGGTGCTGCGCAGCGTCCTGGGCGCCGCGGTGCTGTTCGTCCTGGCGCGGATCGCCGGGCAGCGGATGCCGCGCGGGCGGGCGATGTGGGGGCGGCTGGCCGTGGCCGCGTTCTTCTGCAACGCGGTGCCGTTCGCGTTGTTCAGCATCGGTGAGCAGACGGTCGACTCCGGCATCGCGGGTGTGCTCAACGCGACCACTCCACTGTGGTCACTGCTCATCGGGCTGGTGCTGGGCACCGAACGCGGGACGCATCCGGCGCGGCTCGGCGGGCTGCTGCTCGGGTTCGCCGGGGTGCTGCTGATCTTCGCGCCCTGGGAGCGGTCCGGGTTGTTCGGCTGGGGCGCGCTGGCGCTGGTGGCGGCCGCGGCGAGCTACGCGATCGCGTTCGCCTACATGGCGCGGAAACTGGCCGGCACCGGCGCGCCGATCGCGACGTCGGCGGCGCAGCTGGGAGCCGCGTCCGGGCTGGCGGCGCTGGCGCTGCCGGTGGACGGCGGCCGTCCCGGGTTCGACGGCCTCGCCGTGCTCGCGGTCGTGCTGCTCGGCGTGTTCGGCACCGGGTTCACCTTCTACCTCAACTACCGGCTCATCGAGGACGAGGGCCCGACCGGCGCGGCGGTCGTCGGGTACCTGCTGCCGGTCGTGTCGGTCGCGCTCGGGGCGGTGGTGCTGGGCGAGCCGGTGACGGTGCGGGTCGTGGCCGGGATGGTGGTGGTGCTGGCCGGGGTGGGCCTGACGCGCGTGAAGCCGCGGCGCGTACGCGTGGCGGCGTAGGCGAAGTTCGCGCTCCGCGCCGGATGTCCCGGACCGCGCGGTTCGCGACAGTGGGCGGCATGAGACTCAAAGCCCGGGGACGGAAGGCGTGGCTGGCGGTGCACATCGTGTCCGCCGGCGCGTGGATCGGGATCGACGTGGTGCTGGCGGTGCTCGTGTTCACCGCGATGCTGACGGACGATCCGTCGCTGGCCGCGGTGTGCTACCAGGCGCTGCGGCTGTTCGCGGTGTGGCCGGTGCTGGTGGCCGGGCTGGTGTGCCTGGGCAGCGGGGTGATGCTGGGGCTGGGCAGCCGGTACGGGGTGGTCCGGTACTGGTGGGTGGCGATCAAGCTGGTGCTCAACGTGGTGCTGACGGTGCTGGGGCTGATCCTGCTGCGCCCGGCGGTCGGCGAGGCCGCGGTGTACGGCCAATCGCTGCTCGCGGGGATTCCCGGGGTGCCGCCGGACCTGGTGTTCCCGCCGATCGTGTCACCGGCGTGCCTGCTGGCGGCGGTGCTGTTGTCGGTCTACAAGCCGGGCGGGCGGGTCCGCCGGGCCGGTTCCCTCGAACGGCGCGCCACGTCGTTGCGCTGAGTGATGTCGCTGCTCCTGTCAGTTGGTTTTGCCTCCGCTGGTTCGGACGCGCTGCCATTCTGGAGGTATGAACCCGCCGCCGTCAGCTCGCCGGGAACGCGTCGGTGACAAGGTCCTGTCCAACCGGACCATCGCTTTGTGTGCGGCGATATTGGTGGTGTCAGCAGCAGTCGCTTGCTGGCTCCTGCTCCGGCTCTACGGGCACGGCACCGACGCGGACAAGGCGCGTCTCGACGGCATTCGTACCGTCGGGACCATCGTTCTGGGTGCGGGTGGCGCTGTGGCACTGCTGCTCGCGGCACGCAAACAACAGACCGCGGAGCACGACCTCGCGACCAAGCGCCACGATCTCGCGCTTCGCGAGCAAGCGAACGAGGATGCGCGGCACGACGCGGCCGAACGGCGGATCACCGACCTCTACCTCAAGGCGGTCGAGCAGCTCGGATCCGAGAAGGCGCCGGTTCGTCTC
Organism: Amycolatopsis ruanii; assembly: GCF_003385175.1. Classification (NCBI taxonomy): domain Bacteria; kingdom Bacillati; phylum Actinomycetota; class Actinomycetes; order Pseudonocardiales; family Pseudonocardiaceae; genus Amycolatopsis; species Amycolatopsis ruanii. The sequence continues at coordinate 4,972 of NZ_PQHY01000045.1, read as the reverse complement.
GCCGGCCTCCACGCGCTCGACAGGCTGGCTCAGGACAACCCGGCCCAGCGGCAGAGAATCGTGGACGTCATCACGGCCTATCTGCGCATGCCCTACGCGCTGCCGGAGCCGGCCGAGTCAGCCGCCCGCGAGAGGTACTGGGTACAGCTGCAGGAACGAGAAGTACGCCTCACCGCGCAGCGGATCCTGACCGACCACTTGGACCCGCTCAGCGGTGCCGGCCACCGGTTCTGGCCGGACATCGATCTCGATCTCAGTGGTGCCCTGCTGATCGATTTCACCCTCCGCGGCTGTCAGATCAACAACGGCCGGTTCGTGGGTGCCGAATTCGCCGGCCGGACGTTGATGCTCGGGGTGAGCTTCGTCGGTGACACGCATTTCGGCGACGCCACCTTCAGCGGGGACGCCTGGTTCGTGGAGGCGACCTTCAACGGCAACGCACGCTTCGACCGGGCCGAGTTCGCCGGTGATGCGCGCTTCGACGAAGCCACCTTCGTCGGAGCGACGGCGTTTCGCGACACGACGTTCCTGGGGGAGGCCCGTTTCGACGACGCGACCTTGTCCGGAAATGTGGTTTTCAGCGGTGCCACGTTCACCGGGAACGCCAGCTTCCGGCGGGCGAGCTTCACGGACGCGTGGCTGCCCGGAGTGGAGTTCAGCCGCGACGCCTATTTCGACCGGGCCACCTTCGCTGGTGACGCGTGGTTCAGCCGGGTCGCCTTCAGCAGCTACACCACGTTCGACCTGGCCGTCTTCACCGGCGACATCCGCTTCAGCGGTGCGACCCTCGACGGCGTCGCCTATCAGCCGCCGCAGTTGCAGGGTGACGACGTCCTCTTTGATCAGTGATCCTCATCCGCCGGTTCCAGGATCAGCGTTCGCGGGCTGCCGGCCAGCGCGGGTGACTTCTCGCGCGTCGACCAGACCTCGTGTGCCAGGAAGGTCCGGAACGCCTCCGCCTCGGGCACCGATCCGAACTCCAGGTCCACCACCACGTAGTGCGGATCGCCGGCGGGGCGGGACACGTGGTGCGCCCGCACGCCCGCCCGGCGGCGCGCCTCGGCGAACCGGCCGAACGCCGCCCGCCACAGCGGGAAATCCACAATCGAGTGTTCGATGTGCAAGGTGGCCATGACTCCTCCTTCTCCTCGCTGCCGACGGTAGGAATTCCGCCTCGCCGGGCCCATCCCAGGTTCCTGGGGTTCTAGACTCGACCATGTGGACGCGAGGGCGGTGCGGCTGCGCGTGCTCGGCGAGATCCGGCGCAAGGTCGGCTTCGACGCCTACGCCTGGCCGCTCACCGACCCGGAGACCGCCGTCGGCACCGCCCCGCTCGCCGACGTTCCGTGCCTGCCGGAGCTGCCCCGCCTGATCCGGCTCAAGTACCTCACCCCGACCAACCGCTGGACCACGCTGCGCCCCGGCACCGTGACGACCCTTCGCGCGGCCACCGGCGGCAACCCCGCCCGGAGCCTGCTGTGGCGCGAGATGCTGGACGGCTACGGCGTCGCCGATGTCGCGTCCGCCGTGTTCGCCGACCGGTTCGGCGTCTGGGCCTTCCTCGACCTGTGGCGGTCCCGCCCCTTCACCGGCCCGGAAACCGCGACGCTCACCCGGATCCTCGAACCGGTCACCACCGAACTGCGCCGGGCCCAGGCGGAGACCTTCGTCGCGCGGGACGGCCACTCGCCGCGGCCGGGTCCGGTCGTGCTGCTGCTCTCCCCGGAACTGGACGTCCTCGGCCACACCACGGACACCGCCGAGTACCTGCGCGTGCTCGTCCCGCCGGACGACGGGCGCGCGCCGGTCCCGGCCGGCGCCTACAACGTGGCCGCGCAACTGCTCGCCAACGAGGCCGGCGTCGACGGCCACCGCCCGGCGGCCCGCGTGCACCTCGCGGACGGGCGGTGGGTGACCCTGCGCGCGGCGGGGATCGTCCGGGACATCGCCGTCACCATCGAGGAGTCCGCCCCCGCCGAGCGGGTCGCGTTGTTCGGCCGGGCGTCCGGGCTCAGCACCCGGGAGCGGGAACTCCTCGGGCACCTCGCCCACGGCAGCGACACGCGGGACCTCGCGCGGCGGATGTTCCTGTCCGAGCACACCGTCCAGGACCACCTGAAGTCGATCTTCACCAAGACCGCCGTGCGCAACCGCCGGACCCTGCTGGCCCGCGCGCTCGGCAGCTGATCGAAAACCCGCAAAACCGTCGGTGCTTGGTGGTAAGAAGGCGAAGTGACCGACGATGCCTTCGCCGACCTCGACGCCTACGTCCGCCTGCCGCGGCTGTCGGGTCTGGTGCTCTCCCCGGACGGCCGCCGACTCGTCGTCGGCGTGGCGACGCCCGACCTGAAGAAGAACCGCTACACCACGGCGCTGTGGGAGGTGGATCCCGCGGGCGAGCGCCCGGCGCGGCGGCTGACCCGCAGCGCCGAGGGCGAGTCCGGCGCCGCCTTCACCCCCTCCGGTGACCTGCTGTTCGTCTCGGCCCGGCCGGACGCCGCGGCCGAGGGCGAGGACGGCCCGAAGAGCGCGTTGTGGCTGCAGCCCGCGTCCGGCGGGGACGCCCGGGTCGTCGCCGCGCCCGCCGGCGGCATCCACGGCGTCACCGTGGCCGCCGAGGCCGGCACCGTGCTGGCCGGGGCGCCGATGATGCCCTCGGCCACGAGCGCCGACCATGACGCCGAGGTCCGCAAGGCGCGCAAGGACGCCGGGGTCTCGGCGATCCTGCACGAGGAGTACCCCATCCGGTACTGGGACCACGACCTGGGCCCCGACGGCACCCGGCTGGTCGTCGCCGACGGGGTGCCGGCGGGGGAGGACCGCCTCGAGCTGCGGGATCTCACCGGGCACGCCGGGCGCGCGCTGGGCGACGAAGCGTCCTGGGACGTCGCGCCCGACGGCCGCACCGTCGTCACCACCTGGGTGGTGCCCGAGGGGCGCGGGTCGCAGCGCACCACCGTCGTCGCCACCGGCGTGGCCACCGGCGAGCGGCGCGTCCTGGCCGACGACGCCGACCACGAGTACGAGTCGCCCCGGATCTCGCCGGACGGCACCCAGGTCGCGATCGCCGTGTACCGCCGGTCGACCCCGCACGCCCCGGGCGACTACTGGCTCGCCCTCGTCCCGCTCACCGGCGGGGAGATCCGGCCGCTGACCCGCGAGTGGGACCGCTGGCCGCACTCGCCGCGGTGGCTGCCCGACGGCTCGGCGCTGGTCGTCGCGGCGGACGACCAGGGCCGTTCGCCGCTGTGGCGGGTCGACGCCACCAGCGGTGACGTCACGCGGCTGACCGCCGACGACGGCGCCTACACCGATCCGCGGATCTCGCCGGACGGCCGGTGGGTCTACGCGCTGCGCTCCGCCGTCGACCACCCGCCGGCGCCGGTGCGCGTCGCCCTCGACGGCGGTGCGATCGAACCGCTGCCCGGCCCGGCCGAGGCGCTCGGCCTGGACGCCGACGTTCCCGGCCGGCTCGACGAGGTCACCGCCACCGAGGAGGACGGCACGCCGCTGCGGGCGTGGCTCGCGCTGCCGCGGGACGCCGGCCCGGACTCGCCCGCGCCGCTGCTGCTGTGGATCCACGGCGGCCCGCTCGGATCGTGGAACGCCTGGCAGTGGCGGTGGAACCCGTGGCTCGCCGTCGCCCAGGGCTACGCCGTCCTGCTGCCCGACCCGGCGATCTCCACCGGCTACGGCTACGAGTTCATCAAACGCGGCTGGGGCGCGTGGGGCGCGGCGCCGTTCACCGACCTGATGGCCACCACCGAGGCCGCCGGGCGGCACCCGGCCGTCGACGAAACCCGCACGGCCGCGATGGGCGGATCGTTCGGCGGCTACATGGCCAACTGGGTCGCCGGGCACACCGACCGGTTCCGGGCGATCGTCACGCACGCCTCGCTGTGGGCGCTCGACCAGTTCGGGCCGACGACCGACGCGACCTTCTACTGGCAGCGCGAGCTGACCCCCGAGATGGCGGAGGCGAACTCCCCGCACCGCTTCGCCGACGAGATCAGCACGCCGATGCTCGTCATCCACGGCGACAAGGACTACCGCGTCCCGATCGGCGAGGGGCTGCGGCTGTGGTGGGACCTGGCGTCCCGCTCGGCCGCCGAGGACGGCTCGACACCGCACAAGTTCCTGTACTTCCCCGACGAGAACCACTGGATCCTGACCCCGCACCACGCGAAGCTCTGGTACGCCACGGTGTTCGCGTTCCTCGCCCAGCACGTGCTGGGCAAGGACTGGCAGCGCCCGGAGCTGCTGGGCTGACGGTTAAACGCGGCCGGAGCGGGAAAGCCTCCCTCGCCAACATCATCACCGGCGAGGGAGGACCCCGTGTTCCGTCACACCAAGGCCCTGCAGTTCGAGGCGAAGCCGGAGCGTCCGGACCCGTACTACGCGCGGAAGCTGCAGGAGCTGATCGGTGGTGCCTACGGTGAGATGACGGTGACGATGCAGTACCTGTTCCAGGGCTGGAACTGCCGCATCGAGGGCAAGTACAAGGATCTGATCATGGACACCGCGACCGAGGAGATCGGTCACGTGGAGATGCTGGCCACCATGGTCGCCCGGCTGCTGGAAGGCGCCCCCGCCACCGCCACCGCCGAAGCCGCCAAGGATCCGGTGATGGCCGCGGTGCTGGGCGGGATGGACCCGCAGCAGGCCATCGTCGCCGGCGGGGGCGCCATGCCGGCGGATTCCAACGGCACGCCGTGGAACGGCAAGTACATCGTGGCCTCCGGCAACCTGCTGGCCGACTTCCGGGCCAACGCCGCCGCGGAGGCGCAGGGCCGGTTGCAGACCGCGCGGCTGTACAACATGACCGACGACCCGGGCGTGAAGGAGATGCTGAAGTTCAACCTGGCCCGCGACACCGTGCACCAGAAGCAGTGGCTGCGCGCCATCGAAGAACTCCAAGCCGACGGCCTGGAAAGCGACATCGCCCCCAACGCCCTGCTCGACGAAGAAGACC
>NZ_PQHY01000044.1:0-55915 GCF_003385175.1 Amycolatopsis ruanii | reverse complement strand
CACGTGCCCGAACGCCCCACACCCCCTACCCGCGAGTCCCACGCTCCCGCCCGCGAGTCCCACGTTCCGGTGCGCGAGTCCCACGCTCGGGCCCGCGAGTCCCACGCTCGGGCCCGCGAGTCCCGCGTTCCCGCGCGCGAGTGCCGCGCTCCCGCCCGCGAGTCCCACGTTCCGGCGCGCGAGTGCCGCGCTCCCGCCCGCGAGTCCCACGTTCCGGCGCGCGAGTCCCACGCTCCCGCCCGCGAGTCCCACGCTTGCGCCCGCGAGTCCCGCGTTCCCGCGCGCGAGTGCCGCGCTCAGATGTCCGTGCCGCGGCCGGTCTTCTCCTGCAACCGGTCGATGAGCTGCGACGCCTCGGCCTTGGTGAGGTTCTCCGGCAGCTCCTCACCGGCCTCGCGGGCCAGTGTCTGCAGGTACGAGCGCTGCGGGCCGGTCATCTCCTCCTCGCCCGTGGTCCAGTCCCGCGGGTCCTTCTCCGGGTTCTGCGGTCCGGTCACCCCACACCTCCGTTCGCCGATGTGTTCGAAACCGGCTTACCCCGCGCGGCCCCGGATTATGCCCGGATCTCGTTGAGGTAGTTGTAGATCGTGTACCGGGTGACCTCCAGCTCACCGGCGAGGAAGTCCACCGCGTCCTTGATGAGGAAGAACCCGGCCTCGTCCAGCTCGCGCACCACCGCGGCCTTGTGCTTCTTCTTCATCAGCCCGACCGGGATCCCCGTCTGCGCGACCGCCCGGTCCACCAGAAACCGCTGCAGGCTGTCCACGTCGGGCGGGAAGCTCTCCGCCCGCACCTCGCTCGCCGGCCCCTGCGTCACCTCGCTGTTCACGCACAGGCAGCCGATCGCCACCCCGTCGGCGTCCCGCAGGAAGATGGTCGACGAGCGGATCGGCCTGCCGTCCGGGCCGTGGGTCTCGTAGTTCGTCAGGTCGTGCGTCGTGCCGCGGCGCACCAGCCCGAGCAGCAGGTCCGTCATCGGCCCGCCGGGCTCGCGGCCGGTGATGCCGCCCGCGATGGCGACGATCGAATCCGGCAGCTTGGACAGGTCGTGCAGCACGACCTCGTTGCCGGGCCCGAGCATCGCGGCCAGCCCGCTCACCGCCGGGACCAGCGCGGACAGCACCGAGTCGGTGGCGGACGCGGCTGGCACCTGGCTGGCCGGCATCGGGCGGGACAGGTGCTCCAGCGCGGTGCGGACGGCCTCCACCGCCGACGCCGGCGTGGACGCGTGCGGGGACAGCCGCACGTGGTCGGTGCGCACGGTGGCGGCGATACCCTCGGCGGCCAGCACCGCCCCGACCCGCTCCGCCGGGTGCCCGGGCAGGCTGAACGCGAGGATCCCGGCACGCCGGCCGGTCGCGGACACGATCTCCGCGCCCACCGTACGCAGCATCTCCTCCAGTTCGCCGACCCGCTCGGCGATGCGCGACTCGATGGCCGCGACCCCGGCTTCCTCGACCAGTTCCAGCGCGGCCGCGAACGCACCCGAGGTGACCGGGCTTAGGTTGCTGACCGACCACGACGCCGCGAACTCCGCCGGCGGGTGGATCTCGTCGTCGAACAGGCCCGCGTCGTGCGCGCCGGTCCAGCCCGACAACAGCGGCCGCATGCGCTCCAGCGCCCGGTCCGACAGCACCGCGAACCCGGTGCCCCAGCCCGCGCGCAGCCACTTCTGGCCGCCGACGACCAGCACGTCGGCCGCCTCCCACGGCGCGTCGACGACGCCGAAGCCCTGGATGCCGTCGACCACGAGCAGCCGGTCGCCGACGGTGTCCCGCAGGGCGGCGAGGTCGGCGCGGTAGCCGGTGCGGAAGTCCACGGCGCTGACCGACACCAGCGTGGTGTCCCCGGTCAGCTCCCGCGCCACCACCTCCGGCGTGACGTACCCCCGCGGCGGCCGCATCCGGCGCAGCGTGATCCGGCCGGCTTCCGCGGCGCGCGCCCACGGGTAGGTGTTGGCCGGGAACTCGGCGGCGGACACCAGCACCTCGCCGGGCGGGGCGTGGAACGCGGCCTGGAACAGGCCCTGGCTGGTGTTGGGCAGCAGGACGACGTGGTCGGTGTCGGTGCCGCACAGCCGCGCCACCGCCGCCTTCGCGCGGACCTCCTGCCGCATCAGGTCGTCCACTGTGGACGGGCCGGCCTTGGCGGAGGAGTTCAGCAGCCGTGCGGTGGTGTCCACGACGGCGTGCGACGGCGGGCCGTAGCGGGCGAAGTCCAGGTAGCCGGCGGGCTCGTCGAACTGGAGCAGGTAGCTGGGCGAGATCCTGGCCATCAGAGGATGCGCGCCAGGAACTGCCGGGTGCGCTCGTGCTCCGGCGCGCCGAGGACCTGCGCGGGCGGCCCGGTCTCCACGACCGCGCCGTCGGCCATGAAGACGACCTCGTCGGCCACCTCCCGCGCGAACCCCATCTCGTGTGTCACGACCACCATTGTCATCCCTTCGGACGCGAGCGAGGTCATCACCTCCAGGACCTCGCCGACCAGCTCCGGGTCCAGCGCCGAGGTCGGCTCGTCGAACAGCATCAGCTTCGGTTTCATCGCCAGCGCCCGCGCGATCGCCACGCGCTGCTGCTGGCCGCCGGAGAGCTGGTCGGGGTAGGCTTCGGCGCGGTGCGCGAGGCCGACCCGGTCCAGCAGCTCCAGCGCGGTGCGGCGGGCCTCGGCCGCGGACAGGCCCCGCACCCGGACCGGTCCCTCGGTGACGTTCTGCAGCACCGTGCGGTGGGCGAACAGGTTGAACCGCTGGAACACCATGCCGATGTCCCGCCGCTGACGGGCGACCTCGCGCTCGCGCAGCTCGTGCAGCTTCCCCTTGTGCAGCCGGAAGCCGATCGGCTCGCCGTCGACCCACACCTGGCCGCCGTCGATCGTTTCCAGGTGGTTGACGCACCGCAGGAACGTGCTCTTGCCCGCGCCGGACGGGCCGAGCAGGCACACCACCTGTCCCTTGTGGACTGACAGGTCGATGCCGCGCAGCACCTCGGTGCCGGCGAAGTGCTTGCGCACGTTGACCGCACGCAGTAACGGCTCGGTCATGTCAGGCCCTCCGCAGGGTCGTCAGGGCGCGGCCGACGCGCGACCACGGCCGGGCGGTGTGCGCCTCGGCGGCGAACGCGCGCTCCAGGTAGTGCTGGCCGACGCTGGCGACCGTGACCACGACCATGTACCAGACCGCGGCGGCCAGCAGGGTCTCCATGACCAGCAGGTTGTGCGACGAGATGTTGTTGGCCGCGTGGATCAGCTCGGTCACGCCGATCACCGACGCCATCGACGTGCCCTTGAGCATGTTGATGAAGTCGTTGCCGGTCGGCGGGATGATGACCCGCATCGCCTGCGGCAGCACGATCCGGCGCAGCGTCATGGCCGGGGTCATGCCGATCGACTTCGCCGCCTCGGTCTGCCCGCGGTCCACGCTGTTCAGGCCCGCCCGCACGATCTCGGCCATGTAGGCGCTCTCGTTGAGGGCGAGGCCGAGCAGCGCGGCGACGAACGCGCTGACGATGACGTTGGTCGGTTCGTGGACCAGGTAGCCGCCGGTGAACGGCAGCGGGATCGAGACGAACTCGAACACCAGCGCCAGGTTGAACCAGATCAGGATCTGCAGCAGCACCGGCAGGCCGCGGAACAGCCAGATGTAGACGGCGGCGACGACGCGGGCCACCGGGTTGGCCGAGCGGCGCATCAGCGCGATCACGACGCCGATCACGATCGCCGCGGCCTGCGCGATCACCGCCAGCAGGACGGTGTTGAGCAGGCCGACGGCCATCACGTGGTACCACAGGAACTCCGGCACCGTGTCGTACTGGATCTTCGCCTGCGCCAGCACCACGCCGAGCCCGGCCAGCAGGGCGAGGATGACCACCGCCGACACCCAGCGGCCCCAGTGCCGCAGGCGCACGATGGGCAGTTCGGCCTGCGGCAGCCGGGTGGTCAGGTCAGCTTCCGGCATTGACCGTCACCTTCGTGATCGCGCCCTGCCGCACGCCCCAGGCGTCGAGGATCTTGCCGTAGGTGCCGTCGTCGACGAGCGCGGTGAGGGCTTGCGCGACGGCGTCGCGCAGCTGCGGGTTGGTCTTGTTGACGCCGATGCCGTACGGGCCGCCGTTGATCGGCTCGCCGGGCACGACCTCGAAGAACTCGCCGCCGCCCGCGTTCCGGCTGACGTAGGCGGCGGTCGGCAGGTCGTTGAGGATGGCGGCGACGCGGCCGGTGCGCAGCTGGTTCTGGTTCTGCGAGTCGCTGTCGGTGGCCGTCGTGGTGACCTCCGGCTTCCCGGCCTGGACGCACCTGGCGCTCTGCTCGGCGGCGAAGGTCTGGTGGCTGGTGCCCTGCACGACCGCGACGGTCTTGCCGCACAGCGAGTCCGGGCCGGTGATGCCGTCCGGGTTGCCCTTGCGGACCATGATCGTGATACCGGAGGTGAAGTAGTCCACGAAGTCGATCTGCTGCTGGCGGGCCTTCGTGTCGTTCATGCCGGCCATCGTCAGGTCGAGGCGGCCGGACTGCAGGCTGGTGATCAGCGAGCCGAACGGCATATCAGTGTGCTGGGCGGTGAGGCCCAGCTTGGCGGCGACGGCCTTGGCGATGTCGACCTCGAACCCGACTGGCGTCTTGCCGTCGGCGGAGTAGAAGTTGTTCGGCGCGGACTGCATGTTCGAGCCGATGTTGAGCTTGCCGGCCTGCGCGACGGGAGCCGGGAGGGCCGCCGCGAGCTGCGGGTCTTTCGTGACGCCCTGCAGGATGGCCGCGGTGTCCGGAACGTCCGAGCCGGTGGCGGTGCCGCCACCTCCGGCGCCGTCGGACCCGCCGCCGCAGGCCGCCGTGACCATCAGGCAGCCGACGACCAGCGCGCCCCAGCGCGTCACCCGTGACCTCGCAGACATGGCATCTCCTCACCCGATCGAACGATGAGCAGGGACGCTACAACTGCGTGTTGAAGACGTCAACTGTGAGTTGAAATCGACGCGCAGGACCAGGACGAGCCGCTGGTTGCTGACGCTTGCACGCTGGTCGACAAATCCCCACGGGTCCAGCGGCCGCCCCACTGCGCCGGATCGGAAAGAGCGGGCAACCCACCCTCAGCCCCACCCGGCCACCGAGCGCAGGTAGCGCCCTGACCGCCACCATCGCCCGGTGGTGGTGCCGTTCCTTCCGGCCCGGAGGACTCGTGAGATGTCTCGGTCGCACCGGGTCCACGAGCCTCACGCTGGCCGGCGCCTCCGGCGCAGAGCAGTGCCCCCGGCGGTCGCATTCGCGCTCCCGCGAACCCCGGCTGGGCACGTGCCGCCGGAAACTCACCGTCACCCCTCGAACCGCCATTCGCCCGCTTGCCCTGCACCCGGCAACGCCGGCGCGGCGACCGCCCGCGGCTCAATCGGGTAGCAGGGGCACCGTCGGGCCGTCGTCGCGGCCGAGGAGCATCGCTCGCGTCACCGCTTTCGCCCCGTAGCGGTCGCGGACCCGGTCCAGGGCGGCGTCCAGGGCGTCCGGTGGGTGTTCGTCGAAGGGCAGCTCCAGTTGCACCGGCGTGTCGTTGTCCAAGTTGGACAGCGCGAGGCCGATCAGCGTGATCCCCCGCTCCCGGATCAGGGGCATCGCCGCGGCCAGCAGGCCCCGCGCGGTGGCGAGGATGTCCTCGGTGTGCGCCGTCGGACGCGGCACCGTCTGCGACCGCGTCGCGCGGCTGTAGTCGGCGAAGCGCATCCGCAGCACCACCGTCCGGCACACGCGGTGCGCGGCCCGCAACCGCCGCGCCAGCCGGTCGGTCAGCGCGGCGAGGATCTCGTCCAGCTCGTCCGGCGAACGCGCCCGCCGCCCCAGCGCCCGCTGCGCCCCGATCGACCGCCGCCGTCTCCCGGCCACGACCGGGCGCGGGTCCCGGTTGTGCGCCAGCGCGAACAGGTGCCGCCCACCGGCCCGGCCGAGCAGCGCCACCAGCTCCGCCTCGCCCCGCTCGGCGACCTGCCCCACCGTCCGGATGCCCCGCGCGTGCAGCTTCCCGGCCGTCACCCGCCCCACACCCCACAACCGCTCCACCGGCAGCGGGTGCAGGAACTCCAGCTCACGATCGTGCGGCACGACGAGCAGCCCGTCCGGTTTCGCCACCCCGCTGGCGACCTTCGCGAGGAACTTCGTGCGCGCCACCCCGACCGTGATGGGCAGCCAGACCTGCTCGGCCACCGCGCGCCGCAGGCCGGCCGCAATCTCACTGGGCGGGCCGGCGATCCTGGCCAGCCCGCCGACGTCGAGGAACGCCTCGTCGATCGAGAGCCCCTCCACCAGCGGCGTGATCTGCTCGAACACGGCGAACACCGCCTTGCTCGCCGCGCTGTAGGCCGCCATCCGCGGCGGCACCACCACCGCCGACGGGCACAGCCGCAGCGCCTGGGCGCACCCCATCGCCGTGCGCACCCCGCGCGCCTTGGCCTCGTAGCTCGCCGCCAGCACCACCCCGCCACCGACGATCACCGGCCGCCCGCGCAACGACGGATCGTCACGCTGCTCGACCGACGCGTAGAACGCGTCCAGGTCGGCGTGCAGGATCGGGCCCTCGTTCGTCACGAACACATGTTCGCACCCACCCCCGACATTTTCCGGTCCGCGGTGGGACGCTGTCCGCATGACCGAGAACGATCCGAAGGACGATCTGCACCGGTACCTCCAGGCGGCGCGCGAAGTGATGCTCTGGAAGCTCGAGGGCCTGTCCGAATACGACATGCGCCGCCCGATGACCCCGACCGGCACCAACCTGCTCGGCCTGGTCAAGCACCTCGTCGGCTGCGAGCTCGGGTACTTCGGGGCCTCCTTCGGACGCCCGTTCGGCCGCGAGCTGCCCTGGCTGTCCGACGCCGAACCCAACGCCGACATGTGGGCGCGCGCGGACGAGTCCAGCGCGGAGATCGTCGCCCTCTACCGCCAGGCCTGGGCGCACGCCGACGCCACCATCGGCGCGCTGGCGCTGGACGCGGTCGGCCACATCCCGGGACGGGAGCCGGTCACCCTGCACCGGGTCCTGGTGCACATGATCGCCGAGACCCAGCGCCACGCCGGCCACGCCGACATCGTCCGGGAGCTGGTCGACGGCGCCGCCGGCATGCGCCGCGACACCGGCAACCTGCCCGACGCCGGCCCCCGCTGGTGGGCGGACTACCGGGAGCGGCTGGAGCGGGTCGCGCGCGAATCCTTGCCTTGACGTCAGCGGCAACCTTTACGCTCGATCTCATGCGAATCGGGGAGCTGGCGCAGCGGGCCGGGACCACCACCCGCGCCCTGCGGTTCTACGAGTCCCAGGGGCTGCTGGCCGCGCGCCGGGCGGCCAACGGCTACCGCGAGTACGGCGAGGAGGACTTCCGGCTCGTCAAGGAGATCCAGACGCTGCAGGCGGTCGGGTTCAGCCTCGACGACACCCGGCCGTTCGTGGACTGCCTCCGGGCCGGCCACGAGACCGGGGACTCGTGCGCCGACTCGATCGAGGTCTACGAGCGCAAGCTCGCCGAGGTCGAGGCCTGCCTGGACCGGTTGCAGGCCGTGCGCGACGACCTGCGCGCCAAGCTCACCGAAGCGCTGGACCGAGAACCCGGCCCGTGCCGGGTCACCACTTCGTTCGAGGAGTCCCGATGACCGCCACCACCGACCTCTCCGGCGCCGTGCTCGCCGTGACCGACGAGACCTTCGAGGCGGAGGTGCTGCGCCACGACGGTCCCGTGCTGGTCGACTTCTGGGCGCAGTGGTGCCCGCCGTGCCACATGATCGCGCCGGTGCTCGCCGAGATCGCCGCCGAGCGCGCGGGCACCCTGGCCATCCGCAAGATCGACTGCGACGAGAATCAGCGCTTCGCGCGTGACCTCCGGATCATGTCGATGCCGACGCTGGTCCTGTTCCGCGACGGCGCGCCGGTGGCGCAGTGGGTGGGCGCGCGGCCCAAGGCCCGGTTGCTCGCCGAACTCGACGCGGCACTGAACGCATAACCCGGGCGCCACCGGGTAGGCCGCTGCCCGGAGGTGCACGGGGATGGTGGCACGGGCGCGATCGGCCTGGGCGGGTGCCGCGATCGGGATCGGGATCGCGGCGTTCGCCGACGAGACGGTCTTCCACCAGCTGCTGCACTGGCACCACTTCTACGACAAGTCCACTTCGGACGCCGGGCTGGTGTCCGACGGGCTGTTCCACGCGTTCGGCTGGTTCGCCACCGTTCTCGGCCTGGTGCTGGTGGCCGACCTGCGGCGGCGCGCGGCGCTGTCCGGCCGGGCGCTGCTGGGCGGGATCCTCACCGGCGCGGGCGCGTTCCAGCTCTACGACGGCACGATCCAGCACAAGCTGCTGACCCTGCACCAGATCCGCTACCACGTGAACCTGGTGCCCTACGACTGGGCGTGGAACGCGATCGCGGTGCTGCTGCTGGTCACGGGCGTGGTGCTGCTGGTGCGGGAGCGGGCACGTGCCTGACCACGTCGGCACTCTGCCTGAACCCGGTGGGACCTGGCCGGTCTCGCTCCTGGTCCTGGTGGCCCTGGCCGGCTACCTGAGCGCGGCGCGGCGCTGGCCCCGGTGGCGCACGGTGTCGTTCACCGCCGGGGCGCTGGCGGTGGTCGTGGCGCTGTCGACCCCGGCGCGGACGTTCACCGCCCACATGGCCCAGCACCTCGTGGTCGGCATGGCCGGTCCGCTGCTGCTGGTGCTCGGCCGCCCGGTCACGCTGGCGCTGCGGGTATGCCGCGGCCGCCGCGCGCTGGTGCGGGTGCTGCGGTCGTGGCCGGTGGCGGTGCTGGTGTTCCCGCCGGTCGCCGCGGTGCTCGACGTGGGCGGGCTGTGGCTGCTGTACCGGACGCCGCTGATCGCCCAGGCGCACCAGCCGTGGGCGCTGGCGCACGTGTTCGCCGCCGGGCTGCTGTTCACGACCGCGATCTGCCAGGTGGAGCCGGTGCGGCACCGCCACGGCCTGGCGCTGCGCGGCGCGACGCTGGTGCTGGCCGGCGCGGCGCACGGCGTCCTGGCGAAGACGCTGTACGCGGCCGGGGACGAGTTCCGGGCCGGGGCGCAGCTGATGTACTACGGCGGCGACGCGGTCGGGATCGCGCTCGCGCTGGTGATCTGCCTGCGGTGGTACCGGCGTCAGTCCCGCAGGCGCGCGCGGGCGAGCAGCGTCGACGCGCCGGTGACGACGGCCCGCCCGGCGCCGCGCACGCTCGAGGCGAGCACGGTGGCCCAGTCGAAGTAGTCCCGCCACAGCACGATCCGGCCGTCGCGCACCTCGAACGTGCCGCACACCCAGAACCGCGTGTCCCAGCTCCCGGCGCGCAGGACGTCGGTCCGCTCGGTCAGCACGATCGGGCCGTCGGCGGCGATGTGGTGCACCCGCGCCTCGAACCCGATGCGGTAGCGGCTGAGCATCCGCAGCTGCTTCTCCACGGCCGCGATGCCGCGCGCCGGCGGCAGCGGGACGTTCTGGTACACCACGTCCGGGTCGGCGAGGGACAGCGCGCCTTCGACGTCGTCGCGTTCCAGGGCCGTCAGGAACGAGGTCACCGTGCTCTTCGGGTCCGCCATGGCCCCAGGCTAACCGGTCAGAACGGGCGATCACCGGCGATCGCGACGCGTTCGGCGACCCGGGCGTGCGGGTGGTAGTCGTTGACCGCGTAGTGCTGGGTGGCGCGGTTGTCCCAGAACGCCACCGAGTTCGGCCGCCAGGAGAACCGCACCTGGTACTCCGGCACGTGCGCCTGCGCGAACAACAGCCGCAGCAGGCGGTCGCTCTCGTCGCGGTCCAGGCCGGTGATGTGCGTGGTGAAGGCCTGGTTGACGAACAGCGTCTTCCGCCCGGTCTCCGGGTGCGTGCGCACCACCGGGTGCTCGACCGGCGGGAAGCGGTCCTGCCAGCGGGCCAGCAGGTCGTGGTCGGCGAAGCGGGCGAAACCGGGCACGAAGTCGTGCACCGCGCGCAGCCCGTCGATCCGCTCGCGCACGTCGGCGGGCAGGTTGTCGTAGGCCGCGGCCATGTCGGCCCACAGCGTGTCACCGCCGAGCGGGGGCACCTCGACCAGGCGCAGCACCGACCCGAGCGCGGGCTCGGGGCGCCAGGTGACGTCGGTGTGCCAGATGTTTTCGAAGCCGGGCATGCCGGCGCCGCGGGCGAACCGGGTGACCTCGTCGGAGTCCCCGGACGGCAGGAACGGGTTGGTTTCCAGCGGGCCCCAGTTGCGCGCGAACGCCCGCTGCTGCGCCGCGGTGATGTCCTGGTCGCGGAAGAACAGCACCTTCCACTCCAGCAGCGCCCGGTTCAGCTCCTCCCGCAGCTCCGCGGTGAGCGGCCGGCGGAGGTCCACGCCGGTGATCTCGGCGCCGATCAGGGGGCCCAGCGGGCACAAGGTGAACATCTCGTAGGCGTGCGACCGGTCATTCTCGTGCAGGCGCGAGAGGAGCCGCGGACCCTCGAGGATGCCGTCGGCCGGAACCTCGGCCGGGCGCAGGCGGTCGACGCGTTCGGGCAGCTCGACGGGCATTTCGCGGACCTCCCGGGACGATCGCGGACGGGCTTCGATGATCACCGCGAGTGACCGGAGGCGGCAAGATACGTCCAGTATGTGGTCATCTCGTGCGGGCAGGATCTGACCGTGGGACCGTGTCAGGCCGTAGGGTTTGCGTCGTGAGCCTGCCCATCCTCATGACCGTCGACGACGACCCGGCCGTGTCCCGGTCGGTCGCCCGTGACCTCCGCCGTCGTTACGGCCAGGACTACCGCGTCGTGCGCGCCGCCTCCGGGGCGGACGCGCTCGAAGCGCTGCGCGAGATCAAGCTGCGCGGGGACGCCGTCGCCGCCATCCTCGCCGACTACCGCATGCCGCAGATGGACGGCATCACCTTCCTGGAGCAGGCGATGGACCTGTTCCCGTACGCGCGGCGCGCGCTGCTGACCGCCTACGCCGACACCGACGCGGCGATCCAGGCGATCAACGTCGTCGACGTCGACCACTACCTCCTCAAACCGTGGGACCCGCCGGAGGAGAAGCTGTACCCGGTGGTCGACGCGCTCGTCGACGCGTGGCGCGCGGCCGGTGACCGTCCGGTCGAGGAGACCAAGGTGATCGGGCACCGCTGGTCCGCGCCGTCCTACAAGGTGCGGGACTTCCTCGCCCGCAACTCGGTGCCCTACCGGTGGTACTCGGTCGACGAGCCGGAGGCGTGCCGCCTGCTCGAAGCCGCCGAGTGCGCGGCGGCGGACATCCCGGTGCTGATCACCCCGGACGGCACCGTGCTGCGCAAACCGGACGGCGAGCAGATCGCCGACGCCGTCGGGCTGTCCACCCGGCCGGCCGCGGAGTTCTACGACCTGATCGTGATCGGCGGCGGTCCCGCGGGGCTCGGCGCGGCCGTCTACGGCGCTTCCGAAGGGCTGCGCACGGTCCTGGTGGAGCGCCGAGCGACCGGCGGGCAGGCCGGGCAGAGTTCCCGGATCGAGAACTACCTCGGCTTCCCGGACGGCGTGTCCGGGGCGCAGCTGACCGACCGGGCCCGCCGCCAGGCCCAGAAGTTCGGCGCGGAGGTGCTGACCGCGCGGGACGTGACCGGTCTGGAGGCACGCGGTTCGGCGCGCGTGGTCCGGTTCGGGGACGGCAGCGAGATCGCCGCGCACGCCGTCGTCCTCGCCACCGGAGTCTCTTACCGGGCGCTGGAAGCCGAGGGCGTCGCCGAGCTGACCGGGCGCGGCGTGTTCTACGGCTCGGCCGCCACCGAGGCGCCGGACTGCGAGGGCGAGCACGTCTACATCGTCGGCGGCGCGAACTCCGCCGGGCAGGCCGCGGTGTTCTTCTCCCGCTACGCCAAGGAAGTCTCGATCCTGGTGCGGGGGCCGTCGCTGCGGGCGTCGATGTCGCACTACCTCATCGAGCAGATCGAGGCGATCGGCAACATCCACGTCCGCACCCGCACCACCGTGCTGCGCGCGCACGGCAGTGACCACCTCGAAGCGCTGACCCTGTGCGACGAGGAGCAGGGCATCACCGAGACCGTGCCCACCGGGCACCTGTTCGTGTTCATCGGCGCCGCGCCGCGCACCGAGTGGCTCGGCGACGACGTGCTGCGTGACGAGCACGGTTTCGTCTGCACGGGCGCCGATCTGGTGGTGGAGGGCAGACGCCCGCCGGGGTGGACCCTCGACCGGGACCCGTACCACCTGGAGTCGTCCATTCCGGGTGTGTTCGTGGCCGGGGACGTCCGCTCGCAGTCGGTCAAGCGCGTCGCCTCGGCCGTGGGCGAGGGCGCGATGGCCGTCTCGCTCGTGCACCGCTACCTGGAGGCACGATGACCGAGCCGCAGCTGACCCGCGAGTTCCTGCGCGAGCTGTTCCTGTTCACCGATCTGTCCGACGCCCAGCTCGACTGGATCCTGGACCACGCCAAGCTGGAGCACTATCCGGCGGACACCGCGATCATCAACGAGGGTGATCCGGCGACGTGCTTCTACGTGCTGCTGTCCGGCGCGCTGCGGATGACGCGGCTGGTGGGCGGCAGCGAGGTGGAGACCGTCCGCTCGGACCAGCGCGGCGCCTACTGCGGGGCGACGCAGTTCTTCTACGGGCAACACCAGCAGCGCTACGGCGCCTCGGTGTACGCGGTCACCGATCTGACGTTCCTGACGCTGCCCGCGAAGGAGTTCGCCGACCAGTTCCGCAGCTGGTTCCCGATGGCGACCCACCTGCTGGAGGGTTCGTACCTGGGCTGGCGCAACACCGACGCGCTGATCGGGCAGCGGCGGCGGCTGCTCGCGCTGGGCGAGATGTCGGCGGGGCTGACCCACGAGCTGAACAACCCGGCGGCCGCGGCGGTGCGCGCTACCGCGGCGCTGCGGGAGCGGGTCGCCGGCATGCGGCACAAGCTGGCGATACTGGCGAAGCGGGACATCGAGCCCGATCTGCTGGAGCTGTTGCTGGACGTGCAGGAGCGGCTGGTCAAGCAGGTGGCCGACGCGCCCCCGCTGACCGCGATGCAGCAGGCCGACCGCGAGGACGAGATCGGCGACTGGCTCGAGGAGCGCGACATCGAGCAGGGCTGGGACCTGGCCCCGATCTTCGTCGCGGCCGGGCTGACCGCCGAAAGCCTCGACCACGTGCTGGAGTCCGTCGGCGACGCCCTGCTGGACGGCGCCCTGCGGTGGCTGGCGTACGCGCTGGAGACCGAGATGCTGATGGGGGAGATCGAGGACTCGACCACCCGCATCTCGGCGCTGGTCGGCGCGGCCAAGCAGTACTCGCAGATGGACCGGGCGCCGCACCAGTGGATCGACGTGCACGACGGTCTGGATTCGACGCTGGTGATGCTCGCGGGCAAGATCGGCACCGGGGTGCAGGTCGTCAAGGAGTACGACCGGGACCTGCCGACGGTGCCGGCGTACGCGGGCGAGCTGAACCAGGTGTGGACGAACATCATCGACAACGCGGTGAGCGCCATGGAGGGAACGGGAACGCTGACGCTGCGCACCGCCCGCGACGGCGACCGGGTGGTGGTCGAGATCGGCGACACCGGCCCGGGCATCTCGGCGGAGACCAAGCAGCGGATCTTCGAGCCGTTCTTCACGACGAAGCCCGTGGGGGAGGGCACGGGCCTCGGACTGGACATCTCGTGGCGCATCGTGGTGGACCGCCACCGAGGCGACCTGAGGGTCGAGTCCGAACCGGGCAACACGCGGTTCCGGGTGTATCTGCCGATCACGGAGCAAGCCTCGGAGTGACGGCTACGCCGCGCTTGCCCGAGGATGCCGCTTCGCCGGCTCGTGGCTTCGCCGGCTCGCCAAGCTAAGCGGCATCCGGGCCCCGGGACGATGACCTGAGGCCGACGGCCGCGAGGCCGCCGACGAGTGCCGGGGCGTGCGCTGGCGCTGCGGGCTGTCGTACCGCTGGGCCGCGGCCGTGCCCTGTGGGAGGGGGCCGTGTCCACACGGTTCCCGCAGCCGACACCGGGCAGCGTTCCCGAACGGTCGTCCCCCGCCGGGGCCGGTGCGGTCTCCTCTGGGGCGGTCAGTATGGGGGCTCGGCGGCTGCGCCGCGCGGCCGACGGCTGGCGACCGCCGGCTGGTGGCTGGCGTGCTCCTGCGCGGCTTCCCGGTGGTAGCGGCGCGCCGCCGCGGGTACCGGCGAGCGTTCACCAACGGTGCCCCGGGACCGGTGCAGTTCCCGCCGGGTCAGCCAGCGCGGGGGATCGGCCAGGCTCGGTGGCTGCCCGCGCAAAGCGCGGGCTGGTGGCTGGCGTGCTCCCGCACGGCTCCCCGGTGGTAGCGGCCTGCCGCCGCGGGTACCGGAGCGCGTTCATGAACGGTGCCCCGGGGCCGATGCGATTTCCGCCGGGTCAGCCAGCGCGGGGGATCGGCCAGGCTCGGTGGCTGCCCGCGCAAAGCGCGGGCTGGTGGCTGGCGTGCTCCCGCACGGCTCCCCGGTGGTAGCGGCGCGCCGCCGCGGGTACCGGCGAGCGTTCACGAACGGTGCCCCGGGACCGGTGCAGTTCCCGCTGGGTCAGCCAGCGCGGGGGATCGGCCAGGCTCGGTGGCTGCCCGCGCAAAGCGCGGGCTGGTGGCTAGCGTGCTGCTGCGGCTTCCCGGCGGTAGCGGCGCGCCGCCGCGGGGACGGGCCAGCGCATCCGCACCGTCGTGCCCTGGGGGCCCGGCGCGATCTCCGCCCGCTCGGACAGCGCCCGGATCAGCGGCAGCCCCCGGCCGTGCAGCGGCCCCGGGTCCGCCGCGGGCGGCTGCCACCGCCCCCGGTCGGCCACGGTCACGTCCACCTCGCTCCCGCGCAGCTCCGCCGACAGCTCCAGCGGGCCGTCGGCCTGGGCGGGGTACGCGTGGGTCACCACGTTGATCATCGCCTCGTACGCGGCCAGCGCCATCGCGTCCGTGGTGTCTTCGGGCAGGTCCACGTCGTTCGCCCACTGGGTGAGGGCCTGTCTCAGAGTCGTCGCGTTGCGCGACCGCGCCGGCACCAGTCGGTGCAGGCGATGATCTCCGGCGTGCATCGAAGTCCCCTCGGCGTGTTCTTCGTCCCGCCGGGATTACCCACCGTGCACGGATTACACACGTGTCGGCCGGATCCGGGTCACCCGGTCGTCAGCTCCGCCCACACCACCTTGCCGTCGGGCGTGGTGCGCGTGCCCCACCGCGCCGCGGCCGCGTCGACCACCCGCAGCCCCTGGTGCTCGATCCCGCCGGTCGCGAGGATGTGCGGCAACGCCCCGGCCCGGTCCGCGACGTCCACCGTCAGCCGCGAACCGTCGTGGAACAGCCGCAGCGTCAACGGCGCCGACGCGTGCCGCGTGGCGTTCGTCACCAGCTCGGACGACACTTTCACCGCGCTCTCGGCCACCTCCGCCAGCCCCCACTCGGCCATCCGCCCGGCGACGAACTCCCGCACCGACCCCAGCGAGACGTCACTGGTCAGCGTCATCGACGCGACCCGCCGGTGCGCGCCCCGGTGATCCACGTACAGCAGGGCGACGTCGTCGTCGTGCCGTCCGCCGGTCAGCCGCTCGATCAGCTCGTCGCACGCGGCGCCCAGATCACCCTCGGCGGGCGCCGCCTCCAGCTCCGCCAGCAGCGCGTCGATGCCCGCGCCCAGCTCCCGCGTCCGGCTCTCCACCAGCCCGTCCGTGTACAGCACGAGCCGCATCCCGGGCGGGAACGGCGCCTGCTCCTGCGGGTACTGCTCGCCGACCCCCAGCGGCATGCCCAGCGCCTCCGCGACCTGCCGCATCGCGCCGTCGGCGCCGATCAGCACCGCGGGCAGGTGCCCGGCGTTGGCGTAGGTCAGGGTGTCGTCGATCGGATCGTGCACCGCGTACAGGCAGGTGACGAACGTCGCGCCGGGCGTGGTCCGCGCCAGCTGCGACACGTTGTGCAGCACGTCGGACGGCGGCAGGTCCAGCAGCGCGTAGGACCGGATCGCGGTCCGCATCTGACCCATCACCGCCGCCGCCGGCACCCCGCGCCCCACGACGTCCCCGATCACGAACGCGGTCCGGCCGCCGGGCAGCCGGATCACGTCGAACCAGTCCCCGCCGACCTCGGCCCCGGCCGCCGCGGGCAGGTACCGCGACACGATCCGCAGGCCCGGGATGTCCGGCACCGCGGGCAGCATGCTGTGCGCCAGCTCGGTCGCCATCGACCGGTGCCGCGCGAACATCCGCGCGTTGTCCAGCGCGATCGCCGTGTACCCGGCGATCCCCGCGGCCACCTGCTCGTGCCGCTCGGTGAACCGCCCCGGCTCGGGGTGGCCGAAGAAGAACCCGCCGAGCACCTCGCGCGTCGTCGGTGTGATCACCGGGACCGCCAGGTAGCTGCGCACCGGCAGGTGCCCCTCCGGCATCCCGTGGTGCGGCGCGTTGTGCCCGTACCGCGGGTCCCGGGTGATGTCGTCGCTGCGGACGATCCCGGTGCCGTTGAACGTCGGCGCGAACACGCCGGTGTTGCGTGGCATGGGGAAGCCGTCGAAGGTCTCCTTCGGGATGCCGGACAGCGTGTAGAGCGTGTAGGACTCGCCGAACTGGTCGATCAGGTTGTAGAAGAACGCCCCGAACCCCGCGCCGGTCCCGCGCGTGGCGGCGTCGGTCGCGTCCTGCACGAGCGTGTCGATGTCGAGCTGCGCGGTCAGCCGCTGCCCGATCGCCCGCAGCGTTTCCCCGAGCGCGGCCTCGGCCCCGGCCCGGTCGGCCGCGTCCTCCAGCGCCGCGCCCCGCACCCGCGCGGTGTCTTCCAGCAGCTCGGCGTAGTCCCGCAACGCGTCCGCGCGGTCCGCCGCCGGACCGTGCGTCAGCAGCCCGGCGCGGACGCTCACCGCGATCGAGCGGGCCATTGCCGCCGGCAGCCCGGCCGAGGCCGCGAGCACGATCCAGAACGCCCGCCCCGGCGACAGCGGCCCGCCGAACGCCAGCGCGCCGGGCAGCGGGATCACCGGGAAGCGCTCACCGGCGGGGCGCGCCGCGATCGCCGCGGCCAGCTCGCCGCCGGTCCGCGCGTCCCCGGCCGCCGCGACGAGAACCGGCGGACCGTCTTCGTCCACTGTGTACAGCTCGGCCGCGGCGGTGAACCCGTCCCGCAACCGCCGGACCACCGCCCGCGCGGCGGCGGTGAAATCCGGTGCGTCCCCGGCTTCGGTGCGCAGCACCGCGGCCACCCGGACGGTGTCCGACAGGCCGAAGGACGCGGGACCGCCCGGCCCCGCGTCCTCGTCGTCGGCTCGCCGCCCGGTCATCGGCCGTCCCCTTCCCGTCGGCGGGTGCCAGCCTAACCCCGCGCGGACGACCGTGACACGGTTCGCGCACGATTTCCCGTGCTCAGTTCACGCAGGAATCCGGCGCCGACGTGCCCGAGCCCGGCAGGTTCGCCACGAACGTGCGAACCTCGTCCGGCGCGAGATCGATCGCCGCGCCCGCCTCCGGCGAGCCGAGGTCCGTACCGGCGATCGGCACGGTCCCCATCCGCAGGTTGGCCGGGTTGATGTCCCGCAGCAGCGCGGCGAAGCCGAACAGGTCCCAGCCGGGGTCGATCAGCGTGTAGCGGTGCGCCGTCTCGATCAGCGTGGCCACGAACTCGGCATTGCCCAGGACGCCCGGGGTCATCATCCGCTCCGCGGCCGAGCGCAGGTAGGCCTGGAGCCGGACCACGCGGTCGAGGTCGCCGTTGGGCAGCCCGGCCCGCTGCCGGAGGAAGTCCAGTGCCCTCGAGTAGTCCAAGACCTGCTCGCCGGCGGGGAACGACACGCCGGTTCGCGGGTCGTGGGTGGCCGCGCGCAGGCACACGGGAACGCCCTGCAGCGCGGAGGCGAGCTGACCGAATCCGGGCATGCCGACCAGGGCGTAGTGGTCGATGCGGGTGCCGGTGAGCTGCTGCACGGCCTCGACGAGCGTGCGCGCCCCCGCTTCGGCCGCGGCGGCCCCGTTCCGGCCCTGCCGCTCGGCGGCGTCCTTGCCGCGGGTGTAGGCGCTGCTCAGCTTGCCCCGGCCGAAACCGGGGATGTCGACGAGCGAGTCGCGGGGGATCGAGGCGAGCGCGGCCGTGCCGTCCCGCCGGAACTGGCCGAGCACGACCGAATCGGCGATGCCGTAATCGTCCAGGCCGGCCAGCAGGACGTTCTGGTCGGCGGCCGGCGGTGTGCCGACGACGGGTTCGGCGCGTTGCAGCATCCGCGGCACTAGGATCGCGGCGACCGCCACCGCGACGACCGCCGCGGCGGCCACGACGAGCATCGGCGTCCGGTTGCGACGCGGCTCGGCGTGCGCCAGCCCGGCGAGCACGGCGCGCGGGTCCGGACGGCGGGCGGCCTCGGCGTGCAGCGCCGCGCGGATCAGCTGTTCGGTGGGGTCGGGGGTCATGACAGCGCCTCCGTCACGGGCAGGCCCCGGGGCCGGCCGCCTTCGGCGGCGCGCAGCGTGCTCAGGGCGCGGGAGATGTGGCTGCGGACGGTGCCTGCCGAGCAGCCGAGGGCCTCGGCGATCTCGGCGTCGGTGCAGTCCTCGTAGAAGCGGAGCACGATCGCGGCGCGCTGCTTGCGGGGCAGCGCGGCGATGCGGGCGCGCATGGCGTCCCGTTCGGCGAAGTGCTCGGCGGGGTCGGCGGTGGGCGTGCCGAGGGCGTCGAGCGTGCTGTGCGCGGCGGTGACGTTGCGGGAGGCCTTCAGCCGCCGCCACGACAGGTACTCGTTGGTGATCATCTTGCGCACGTAGCTCTCGGGCGCCCGTAGCCCGGCGATGCGGGACCAGCGGTGCTGGACGCGCAGCAGGGTCTCCTGCACGACGTCCTGCGCGAGGTGGGGATCGCAGGTCAGGGCCGTGGCGTAGCGGAGGAGGCGGTCGAGGCGCTGTGCCACGAAATCGTCGAAGCGGTCCCGCACCGGTGGTCCTTTCGTCGGATGACGGACCTTCAACGCGACGGGACCGCCCGGTTGTTGACTCCGGTCGGAAAAATTCTCGCAGGTCGTTACGGTCGTGCCATGACCGTCCTCGCGCACCTGTCCGACCTGCACCTCGACGGCGGCCCGCGGAACGCCGATCGCGCCGCGCGGGTGGTGCGGCACCTGCGGGACCTGCGGGTGCCGGTGGACGCGGTGCTGGTGACCGGCGACCTCGCCGACCACGGCGACCCGGCCGAGTACGCCGAGGTCGCGGAGCTGCTGGAGAGCCTGCCGTACCCGGTGTTCCACTGCCCCGGCAACCACGACGACCGGGCCGCCTACCGGTCGGTGCTGCTCGGCGAGGCGCCGTCGGACGCGCCGGTCAACCAGGCCGGGGAGGCGGCCGGGGCGGTGTTCGCGCTGTGCGACACGAGCGTCCCGGGCCGCGGATCGGGCCTGATGGGCGAGGAGACGATCGCGTGGCTGGACGAGGTGCTGACGGAGGCGGCGGGGCGGCCGGCGTTCGTGGCGTTCCACCATCCCCCGGCGGTGCTGCACCACCCGCTGCTGGACGAGATCCGGCAGCACGAGGCGGCGCGGCTGGCGGAGGTGGTCGCGCGGCACCCGGACGTGGTGGGGCTGTTCTGCGGGCACGCGCACACGCCCGCGGTGACGACCTTCGCCGGGCGGCCGCTGGTGGTGGCGCCCGGGGTGGTGTCTTCGCTGACGCTGCCGTGGGAGACGGGCGGGGAGGCGGGCTGGGCCGAGGGCGGACCGCTCGACTACGACCGGCCGCCCGCGCTGGCCTTCCACGTGACCGACGACCAGCATCGCCTGACGACGCACTTCCGGCTCTGCCCGTAGCGGCTGGGGGCTGACACGCCGCGCGGTGGCCGGCACGATCGCGGGGGTGGCGGAGACGCCGCTGGAAGGGGCGAGCGCGCCGCCCGGCGTGGCGAGTACTGCGGCGGAGTGGCTGACGCGCGGCTGGGGCGGAACATTCGCCACCAGGGCGGCGAACGCGCCGCCGGGGTGGCGAACGCGCCGCTGGGGTGGCGAACGCGCCGCTGGGGTGGCGAATGCGCTGCTGGGGTGGCGAATGCGCTGCTGGGGTGGCGAATGCGCTGCTGGGGTGGCGAACGCGCCGCTGGGGTGGCGAATGCGCCGCTGGGGTGGCGAATGCGCCGCTGGGGTGGCGAACGCGCCGCTGGGGTGGCGAATGCGCCGCTGGGGTGGCGAATGCGCTGCTGGGGTGGCGAACGCGCCGCTGGGGTGGCGAACGCGCCGCTGGGGTGGCGAACGCGCCGCTGGGGTGGCGAATGCGCCGCTGGGGTGGCGATGCGCTGCTGGGGCGTGGTACTCGCGGAGTGGCTGACGCGCTGCCGGGGGCAGCGAATGCGCCGCCAGAGCGGCGGATGCGCTGCCCCGACCCGGCGAAAATCCGCCGCGTGGCTGACGCGCCGCCGGCCAGCGCCGCTGCCGGAGGGGCTGGCGGTGGCGGGCGTGACCGACACGCCGCGGGGAGCGGCCATCCCACCGTCCGT
This sequence comes from Amycolatopsis ruanii, assembly GCF_003385175.1. NCBI lineage: Bacteria > Bacillati > Actinomycetota > Actinomycetes > Pseudonocardiales > Pseudonocardiaceae > Amycolatopsis > Amycolatopsis ruanii. The sequence goes on along the minus strand of NZ_PQHY01000044.1, from coordinate 35,500 downwards.
CGCGTGCCCGCCCTGCGGCGCGCGGGCGCGCGCAGCGCGCGCAGCGGCCGGGGCGCCGTCTTGCCGTTCGTCACGTCGCGCCGACCGGCGCGGCGTGCTCGCCGCCGTCAGTCCGTCAGCTCCAGGAACTCCCAGTGCGCCTCCGGCGCCAGGCCGGCCAGCAGGCGGCCGCAGTTCTGCAGCACCACCGGCCCCGACGTGATGTGCTGCGTCCCCGCGTGGAGGTCCCGGAAGAACCGCTGCAGGTCGCCCCGCCGGAGTGCCGCCGTGGCCGCCCACTTGTAGACCGTCTGGCCCGCCGCGTGCACCGACCACGTCGTGTGGTTCAGCATCAGCCGGGTCAGCGTCTCCTGCTCCGTGGTCAGCAGCGAGCCACCGTCCAGGGTCGCCTCGTTGGCCTCCCACACCTCCATCGCCCACGCCCGCGCCGCGCGCACCGCCGCCTCCGCCTGCGCGTACTCCGCGTGGAACTGCCCGGTGTCCACCGACGCGCCCGGCGTCCCGGACTTCCGCACGGCGAGCGCCCGCATCTCGTCGAGCATCCGGCGCCCCACCCCGAGCGCCCACCCCGTGTGGCACACGCCGGCCATGTTCGCCAGCCCCATCCGGTAGATCGCGCCGCCGTGGCGGGGTGCCATCGTGGTGATCTCGTACACGTGCGTCGAGGGCACGAACACGTCCTCGCACACGTAGTCGATGCTGCTGGTCGCCTTCAGCCCCATCACGTCCCAGTTGCCGGCGAGCGTGGCCTGCTCCTTGGGGAACGTGAAGATCAGCGCCTGCCCGGTCTCCTCGCACAGCGCCGCCGTGTGGATGTGCGTGGCCATCGAGATCCCGGACGCGAAGCTCCACCGCCCGTTGATCACGTACCCGCCGTCGGCCCGCACCGCCTTGCCCAGCCGCGTGCCCTGCCCCGCCATCAGCGCGTACCGGTTGCCGCGCACGTCCGGGAACAACTCCGCCGCGGCCTCCTCGCCGAGGTAGGCGGCCGTGGTGCCGGTGACCATCTGCAACGCCATGAACGACCACCCGGCCGACGCGTCCGAGTAGGCGATCTTCGCGATCGTCCCGATGACCTGCCGCGGCGAGAACTCGTACCCGCCCAGGTCCCGCGGGATCCCGATCTTCAGCGCGCCCGTCTCGTGCAGCACCTGCGCGACCTCGTCGGTGAGCCGCCCCAGTTCCTCGCCCTTCTCGGCGTTCGCGGCGAGCACCGGCGCGGCCTCGTCCAGGCGCGCCATCAACCCGTCGAACTCGTCGCTGACGTGCAGGCTCATGCGTCCGTCCCCTCCAGTCCGCGGATCCAGTCGATGACCGGCCGCACCGTCTCGTCCGAGTTGGCTTCGAAGATCAGCCCGTGCCCGTTGCCCTTGACGCCGTGGTCGGGCAGGTGCAGCCGCACCGCATCGGCGCCCGCGCCGCGCAGGAAATCCACCACCTGTGGCGCGAAATCCGCGAACGCCGACGCGCCGCCGGTCACGACCACGACCGGTTTACCGTCCAGCGCCGGGATCCGCATCCCGGCGCGCACCTCGGCCGCCGCGGTGACCGGCGGCGCGTAGGTGATCGGCGCCGCGGTCAGCCCCCAGTCCAGCGACCCCATCCCGGGAATCGAGGCGAACGCCGGCCCGGCCGGTTCGACCGCCACGATCGCCACCACCAGATCCGGCCGCGCGTCCGCCGCGAGCCACCCCACCGGGCCGCCCGCGGAGTGGGTCACCAGCACCGCGGGGCCGGTGACGTCCAGCAACCGGCCCAGCCGGTCGGCGTCCATCCGCTGCGACTCCGCGAGATCCGCCGGCAGCGGGCCCATCGGGCACAGCAGCTGGTCGACCTCCGCCTCGCCGTAGGTCCACTGGACCTGCTCGCCGCGCCGGTCCGCGGGCAGGAACAACGCCCGCGCCGCCTCGTACGGGAACGGCGCGCCCATCGGCGCCACGACGTCCGGGTGGTACGGCGAACGCCCGTGCCCGCACCGGTCCACCACGTACACCGCGAACCCGGCCTCGACGAACCGCGTCGCCCAGCCCGGCCGCCCGTCCGGGGTGCCGGTCCAGTCGGTGCCCTGACCGCCGCCGCCGTGCACCAGCACCAGCGGGAACGGCCGGGACACCTCCGGCGGCGCCTCCCACTGCACGAACATCGGCGCCCGCTGCACGGTCCCGCCGCTCGTGTTCACCCGTTCGCCCGGAACCCAGAACTGCCCCCGCCGCACGGTGACCTCGTGGCCACCCGTCACGTGTGGTGCCGCCATCTCAGATCTCGATCGGTTCGAGCCGGGCCAAGATCTCCTCGCGGCGGTGCTCGAACTGCTCCGGCAGCTGGAAGCGCGTGCCGAGTTCCCGCGGCGACTCGTCGCACGTCCAGCCGCCTTCCGGATGCGTCACCGCCAGCTCGAACAACGCGCCGCCCGGGGTGCGGACGTAGACGCTCTTGAAGTACTTGCGGTCCTTCAGCTCGGAGATGTCGGTGTAGCCGCGGCCCTCGATGTCGAACTTGACCTCGTCCTGGTTGCGCAGGTTGCCCACGTTCCAGGCGAAGTGGTGGTAGGTGCCCGCGCCGTAGCCCCAGGTGCCCTGCTCGTCGGTGCGGTTCACGACCAGCTCGAGGTGGTTGCCGTGCTTGGCGTCGCCGATCCGCAGCGCGGCCCGGTCGCCCTCCTCGGCGAGACGGCCCTGGGCGAAGAACGACTCCTGGGCGAACTCCACCATGCGGTCCGGCGTCGCGACGTGGACGCCGACGCCGTGGATGCCGTGGATCGCGCACTCCGGCGGCACGCCGTACCCCGCGTGCCCGACCCGGTCGTCGCCGGTGTTGCCCACGAAGAAGTACTCGATGCCCGACGGGTGCCGGAACGCCAGCCGCCGCTGCCCGAACACCTCGACGTCGCTCACCTCGACGTCGTGCTCGGTCAGGCGCCGGTGCCAGTAGTCCAGCGAGTCGTGCGGCACCGACAGCAGCACCTCGCGCGCCTGGTTCGTGCCGCGTTTGCCGCGGAAACCGGCCTGCGCCCAGGGGAACGTGGTGACGACGCTGGAGGGATCACCGGCCGCGTTGGCGTAGTACAGGTGGTAGATCGGCAGCGAGCCGTCGAACAGGACCGTGCGCTTGATCAGGCGCATGCCCAGCACCTTGACGTGGAAGTCCACGTCCTCCTGCGCGCCCGCGACGGACAGCGTGACGTGGTGGGAACCTTCGACGAACGCCATGAAAACGCCTCCACACTGAGGTTTTCCGCGGTGGTCTCCGCACGGTAGATTCGGCGGACGGCGCCCGTCGTGAGCGATGAGCGCACGCCGCTGTCGAATGCGCGCACAACCGGTGGGGATGACGATGACGTCACTCGCGGACGTGGTGGCCGTGGCGCCCGCGGCCTCCGGGCCGAAGGTCGAGTTCGGCTCGTGGACGCACGCCGTGCAGCGCAGCGTGCTGCGGTTCCGCTTCGACTGCGAGCGGCCGCGCGCGTTCGCCGGGATCGTCAGCAACCGCCCGCTCGCCGACGTCAACTTCGTCGACATGGAGAGCGGACGGCACGCCGCCTACCGCGACGCGGCCACGATCTCCCCGGACGAGCCGGACTTCTACGTGATGACCCTGCAGCTGTCCGGGAAGCTGTGGCTGGCGCAGGACGGGCGCGTCACGGTCCTGGAACCGGGCCACTTCGCCCTCTACGACTCGGCGCGACCGGCGACGATCGTCTCCAGCGACGACTACCGCTCCACGTGCATCCGGTTCCCCAAGCGGTACCTGCCCGCGCCGCCGCCCGGGATCACCGCGACCGCCTTCGAGTGTGAACCCGGGCTGCCGTCCACCGTGTGGGGCATGCTGCTCAGCCTCAACCGGAACGTGGCATCACTGGGCCCGCACGGCCCCCGCGCGGTGCGCACGGTGATGGACCTGGTGACGGTGATGCTGCACGGCACGCGCACGCTGCCCGGCCGTCGCGAGGTGTTGCTGGCGCACGTGCGCGAGTGGATCGAGGAGCACCTGGGGGATCCGGACCTGGGCCCGGCCGCGGTCGCCGCCGCGCACTACATCTCGCCCCGGCACCTGCACAACCTGTTCGCGGGAACCGGTTCCACGGTCTCGTCGTGGATCCGCGCCCGGCGCGTCGAGGGCTGCCGGCGCGACCTGGCCGACCCGCGGCTGGCCACGGTGCCGGTCGCCGCGATCGCCGCGCGCTGGGGGTTCCGCGGCGCGTCCCACTTCGGCCAGGTCTTCAAGCGCGCGACGGGCCGCACCCCCGTCGAGTTCCGCGCGGAATCCCTGGCGGATCTGCGTTAGCGCGCTGGTGCCCGGGGCACCAGCCGGACCGCGTCGTGCTGTGGCGTCCGCGCGGTGGCACGACTTTTCCGTGCAGCTCGCCGCCGGCGGTCCAGTGCAGGAACTCCTCTTCCCACGGCCGGTCGAGCAGGTTGCGGCGCTCGGCGAGCTCGGCCTGCGTGGCGGCGAACTCACGGAGCCCGGTGAGGATTCGGCTCAGCATCCGCATGCCTGGAGCGTGCTCCGGTAGGCCCGCCGGCACGAGTGGCAGAACCGCAGAGGTTCGCCAAGATCCTGCCAGCGACTTCTTCCGCCGGGCGAACCCGAGGGTGACTTCCGCCGCGTCAGCGGGCATGATCGCGACGTATCCGTAGTGGGAGGCCAGTTTGAGCATCGTCGGCACCAGGGTGGTCCGGATCGAGGACCAGCAGCTGATCACGCAGGGCGGGACCTACGTCGAGGATCTGCGGGTGGAGGCGCTGACGGGCGCGGTGCACGCGGTGTTCGTGCGCAGCCCGATCGCGCACGCGCGCATCACCTCGATCGACACCTCGGCCGCGCTGGAGGCGCCCGGGGTCGTCGCGGTCTACACGGCCGCGGACCTCGATCTCGCCCCGCACAAGGCCGGGCCGGTCGTGGAACCGTGGCTCGCCGACGGCGTGGTCCGCTACGTCGGGGAGCCCGTCGCGCTCGTGCTGACCGAGGAGCGCTACCAGCTCGCCGACGCCGCCGAACTGGTGGACGTCGACTACGACCCGCTCGACGTGGTGGCGAGCATCGACAGCGCGCTGAGCGACGAGACCGTGCTGTTTCCGGACCAGGGCACGAACCTGCTGCAGACCACCGGCGGCGAGTTCGACGACAAGGCGTTCGACGACTGCGAGGTCGTGGTCACGGAGACGATCCTCAACCAGCGCGTCGCCCCGGCGCCGCTGGAGGTGCGCGGCGCGGCCTGCGCGTGGGGCGAGGACGGCCGGCTGACGCTGTGGCTGTCCACCCAGAACGCGCAGATCTCCCGGTCCGTGGTGGCGAAGGGGCTCGGGGTCGAGTCCGCCGACGTCCGCGTCATCACCCCGGACGTCGGCGGCGGCTTCGGCGCGAAGATCGGCACCGATCCGGAGTCGGTGGTGCTGGGCTGGGCGTCCAAGCGGTCCGGCAGGCCGATCCGCTGGGTGGAGACCCGCAGCGAGAACCTGGTCGCGATGACGCACGGCCGCGCGCAGCAGAACACCGTGACCATCGGCGGCCGCCGCGACGGCACCGTGCTCGCGTTCCGGCTGGAGGTGGTGCAGGACGCCGGCGCCTACCCGCGCACGATGTTCCTGCCGACGCTGGCCGAGCTGATGGCCACCGGCGTCTACCACTTCCCGAAGGTGGAGACGAGCAGCAAAGCCGTCGTCACCAACACCACGCCGATCGCCGCGTACCGGGGCGCCGGGCGGCCCGAGGCGGCGGCCGCCATCGAGCGCGCGATGGACCTGTTCGCCGCGGAGATCGGCATGGACCCGGCGCAGGTGCGCCGGGTGAACTTCATCCGCCCGGACGAGTTCCCGTACCAGTCGCCGACCGGCGCGAACTACGACACCGGCGAGTACGCGAAGGTCCTGGACCAGGTGCTGGAGGCCGGCGGGTACGAGCAGCTGCGCGCCGAGCAGGCCCGCCGCCGCGAGGCCGGCGACCCGGTGGTGCTCGGCCTCGGCCTGTCCGCCTACGTCGAGGTGACCGGCAACGACCGCGCCGGCGAGGCGGGCAAGGTGCACATCAACCCGGACGGCACGGTCACCGCGTGGACCGGCGCCTCCCCGCACGGCCAGGGCCTGGACACCACGCTGGCGATGCTGCTGTCCGACCAGCTCGGCGTGTCGATCGAGAAGATCAGCATCCGGCACGGCGACACCGACGAGGTGCCCAGGGCGATCGGCACCTTCGGGTCGCGATCGCTGCAGCTGGGCGGTTCCGCGCTGCGCCAGGCCGCCGACCAGGTCATCGAGCAGGCCCGCGCGCTCGCCGCCGACCGGCTGGAGGCCAGCCCCGACGACATCGAACTCGCCGACGGCGCCTTCCAGGTGCGCGGCGCGCCCGCGAGCGGTTCGGTCACCTGGGCGCAGGTCGCCGAGCAGGCCGACCTGACCGCCGACGTGTGGTTCGGCGACGGCCAGCCGACGTTCCCGTTCGGCGCGCACCTCGCGGTCGTCGAGGTGGACACGCTCACCGGGAAGGTCGAGCTGAGGCGGATCATCGCGTGCGACGACGCCGGCCCGATCGTCAACCCGCTCGCCTTCCAGGGCCAGCGGCACGGCGGGCTCGGCCAGGGCGCCGCCCAGGCGCTGCTGGAGGTCATGAACTACGACGCCGACGGCAACCCGACCACCGCCACCCTGGCCGACTACTCGTTCATCACCGCGACCGAGCTGCCCGACTTCGAGCTGGTCGACTCCGAGACCCCGACGACCCGGAACCTGCTGGGGGTCAAGGGAATCGGCGAGGCGGCGACGATCGGCGCGACGCCCGCGGTGCACAACGCGGTCGTCGACGCGCTGTCCCACCTGGGCGTGCGTCATCTCGACATGCCCACCACCCCGCTGCGGGTCTGGCAGGCTCTCACCGACGCGAGGAAGGCGAACTGAAGTGAAGGTCTCGATCGAGATCAACGGCACGACGGTCTCCGAGGAGGTCGAGGACCGCACCCTGCTGGTCCACTTCGTGCGGGAGCAGGCCGGGCTGACGGCGACGAACATCGGGTGCGACACCACGTCCTGCGGCGCCTGCACGGTCCTGCTCGACGGCGAGTCCGTGAAGTCGTGCACGGTGCTGGCCGCGCAGGCCGACGGGCACTCGGTCACCACGCTGGAGGGTCTGGGCGGCGAGGGCGGCGACCTGCACCCGGTGCAGCGCGCGTTCCGCGAGGAGCACGGCCTGCAGTGCGGGTTCTGCACCCCGGGGATGATCATGGCGTCGGTGTCGCTGCTGGAGCACAACCCGAAGCCCACGCGCCAGGAGGTGCGCGAGGGCCTGGAGGGGAACCTGTGCCGCTGCACGGGTTACCACAACATCGTCAACGCCGTGATGAACGCGTCCGGGCAGGAGGTCCAGCGGTGATCCCGGTGCAGTTCACCTACCGGCGGGTGTCCTCTGTGGACGAAGCGCTGGCCGCGGTCGCCGAGCACGGGGACGACGCCAAGCTGCTGGCCGGCGGGCAGTCCCTGCTGCCGCTGATGAAACTGCGCTTCGCCGCGCCGGAGGTCGTCATCGACATCGGCCCGCTGGACGAGCTGCGGTACGTGCGCGCCGAGGGCGGCGAGATCGCGGTCGGGGCCATGACGCGCTACCACGACCTGCACCACGACCCGGTGCTGGCCGAGCACGCGCCGCTGCTCGCGCACGTCGCGGGCGAGGTGGGGGACCAGCAGGTCCGCCACCGCGGCACGATCGGCGGTTCGCTGGTGCACGCCGACCCGGCGGCCGACCTGCCCGCGGCGATCCTGGCCGTGGACGGGGTGATGGTGGCGCGCGGCCCGGACGGTGAGCGGCGGATTCCCGCGGCCGAGTTCTTCCAGGGGCCGTTCGAGACGCCGCTCGCGCCGGAGGAGCTGCTGACCGAGGTGCGGATCCCGGTGCAGGACGGCGCCGGCTGGGCGTTCGAGAAGTTCACGCGGCGCTCGATCGACTGGGCGATCGTCGGGGTGGTGGTCGCCGGGGGCGCGGTGTCGCTGATCAACATGGGCGGCACGCCGTTGCGCGCCACGGCGACCGAGGCGGCCTTGGCGGGTGGCGCGTCGGCCGCCGAGGCGGCCGCGCTGGCCGCGGAGGGCACCTCCCCAGCCGACGAGCCCCACGCGACGGCCGAGTACCGGCAGCACCTGGCGCGCGTGCTGACCGAGCGGGCGCTGGTCGCCGCGGGACGCTGAGCCCGGGCGGGCCGGTCCTGCCGGCCCGCCCCCGGGGGCGGGCCGCCCGGTGGCGGTTCGCCCGCTTCACGGGCGGCTGTGCCGCAGGCGGCTCGCCCGGTGGGTGGCGGTTCGTCGCTGCGCCGTCGAACCGCCGTGCCGCCGCCGTGGCGGTGGTGCAGGCTGCGCGGCCGGTGAGCTGGGGTAGGCCCGCCCGCCCCGTGGGCGACGGTTCGCCCGCCCTGCGGGGCGCTGTGCCGCAGTCGGCTCGCTGCGGCCGTCCGCTTCGCAACCCACCCCGCTTCGCGGGTTGCCGCTGCGCGGCCAACCGCTGCGCGGCCAACCGCCGCTTCGCGGGTTGCCGCTGCGCGGCCAACCGCCGCTTCGCGGGTTGCCGCTGCGCGGCCAACCGCCGCTTCGCGGGTTGCCGCTGCGCGGCCAACCGCCGCTTCGCGGGTTGCCGCTGCGCGGCCAACCGCCGCTTCGCGGGTTGCCGCTGGGCGGCCAACCGCCGCTTCGCGGGTTGCCGCTGCGTGGCCAACCCCCGCTTCGCGGGGCGCCGCGTCGCGGTCGGTCCGCGCTGCGGTCATCCGCTGCGCAGCCCACCCGCCCGCGGGCCGCGGCTAGCTCGTCAGCAGGACGATGCCGTCATCATCGGAGTAGAGCAGGTCTCCCGGGTGGAACGTCACCCCGCCGAAGCCGACCGGGACGTCCACCGCGCCGTGGCCCGCCTTGCTGCTCTTGCGCGGGTTCGTCCCCAGCGCCTTGATCCCGATCGGCAGCCCGGCCAGCACCGCGCTGTCCCGCACCGCTCCGTTGATCACCAGCCCGGCCCAGCCGTTCTCCACCGCCGACCCCGCGATCAGATCACCGGTCAGCGCGGTGTGCAGCGAACCGCGGCCGTCGACCACCAGCACCGCGTCCTCGCCCGGCGTGGCGAGCAGCTGCTTGACCAGGCCGTTGTCCTGGTGGCACGACACGGTCCGGACCCGCCCGGAGAACACCCGCCGCCCGCCGAACTGGCGGAACTGCGTGTCGCACACCCGGAGCTCGTCGCCGTGCTCGTCGACCAGGTCGGCGGTGGAGAAGGTCACTCGGATCGCCTTTCGTCGTGGTGGGCGTGCCGGATCGAGTCCAGCAGGCCCGGGAAGCGCGCGCTGATCTCGTTCCGGCGCAGCCGCACGAAGCTGCCGTTGCCGGCGTCGCGCTGGTGGATCAGCCCGGCCTGCCGCAGCACCCGCCAGTGGTGGGTACGGGTCGATTTGGCGACCGGCAGCTCGAACGAGGCGCACGCGTGCTCGCCGTCCGGCCGGTCCAGCAGGTCGACGACCACCCCGCGCCGGTGCCGATCGGCCAGGGCCGACAGCACGGTGCCGAGATCGAGGTCCATCGCGTCCCCTTGTCCTAGGTACGAAGGTGATAGTACCTTGCCGGGATGCTGCTGGTCTTCGACATCAACGAAACGCTGCTCGACCTCGCGCCGCTGGACGACGTCCTCGGTGGCACCGAGGCCCGCACACGGTGGTTCGACCTGCTCATCCACACCGCGCTGGTGGTCACCGCGAGCGACCGGTACCAGGACTTCGCGCAGCTGGCCGGAGCCTGTGCGCGCACGATCACGCCCGAGGTGGACGTGCCGAAGCTCGCCGAGACCCTGCGGTCGCTGCCGCCGCACCCGGACGTCGTCCCGGCCCTGGACGAGCTGCGCGACCAGGGGCACCGGCTGGTGGCGCTCGGCAACTCGCCGCAGGCGGTGATCGAGGCGCAGCTGGCGGACCTGGGCTTCGATGCGCTCTACTCGGCCGAAGCGGCCGGCGCGCTCAAGCCGTCACCGGCCGCCTACGCGCTGGTCGAGCACGACGGCGAGCCGCCGGTCATGGTCGCCGCGCACGACTGGGACATCGCCGGCGCCCAGGCCGCCGGGCTGCGCACGGCCTTCGTCACCCGCGACGGCCGCCGCCCGCGCCCGGCCCACCCGAGTCCGGAGTGGACGGTCACCGACCTCGCCGAGTGGGCCCGCTCGCTGCGCACCGCGTGACGGTCACGCCTCGGGCCGTGCACCGGCTTCCGCCGGCGTGATTTACTAGAACACGTTCTAGTCGTCGGAGACGGGAGGCCGCCGTGCGGTGTGGGGTCGTGCTGTTCACCAGTGACCGCGGGATCGCGCCCGCCGACGCGGCGCGGGTGGCGGAGGACGCCGGGTTCGACTCGTTCGCGGTGCCGGAGCACACGCACATCCCGGTCCGCCGGGAGGCGGCGCATCCGGGCACCGGCACCGCCGAGCTGCCCGACGACCGGTACCTGCGCACGCTCGACCCGTGGGTCGCCCTGGCCACGGCGGCCTCGGTGACGCGGCGGATCACCCTGTCGACGGCGGTCGCGCTGCCCGCCGAGCACGACCCGATCACCCTGGCCAAGACGATCGCCTCGCTCGACCACCTGTCCGGCGGCCGGGTCGTGCTCGGGGCGGGGTTCGGGTGGAACGCCGACGAGCTGACCGACCACGGCGTCCCGGCCGGGCAGCGGCGGACGGTGCTGCGCGAGTACCTGGAGGCGATGCGGGCGCTGTGGACCGCCGAGGAGGCGTCGTACGAGGGTGCGCACGTGCGGTTCGGCCCGTCGTGGGCGTGGCCGAAGCCGGTGGGGGACGTGCCGGTGGTGATCGGGGCGGGCGGCACGGAGCGGACGTTCGCGTGGATCGCGCGCTCCGCCGACGGCTGGCTGACCACGCCGCGGGACCACCACCTGGACGACAAGGTGCGCCTGCTGCGCAAGATCTGGCAGGACGCCGGCCGGGAGGGGCAGCCGAGGGTGATCGCGCTCGCCGGACGCCCGGACGAGGAGCTGCTGGCGCACTGGAGGTCGCTCGGGGTGACCGAGGTGCTGTTCGGCCTGCCGGACCGGGACGCCGACGAGGTGGCCGGCTACATCACGAGGCTGGGGGAGCGCCTGCGGCTGGGCTGAGGCCACCCGGCTGGGGCACTGCTCAGCGGCGCGAGCGGTACGCCCGCATCTTGTGCCGCGCCCCGCAGAGGTCCATGCTGCACCACACGCTGTTCCCGGCCGGGGAGCGGTCGTAGAACAGCCAGCGGCACTCCGGCGCCCGGCACGGCTTCAGCCGCCGCGCCTGGCCCGTCACCTCGGCGCGGAACAGCACCTCCAGCAGCCGCGCGATCAGGCCGTCCACACCCTCGCCCGCCGCGGCCAGCGCGGGGCCCGGCCAGCGGGGACCGGCCACCGCCGACGCCGCGAACTCGTTCAGCGCGGCCGACACGTCCACCCCGTCCAGGTGGTCGCGCAGCGTCTCGCGGAAGCGCACCAGCCGCTCCAGCCCGCGCGTGTCCAGGGGGAACGAGCCCAGTTCGTGCTCGGCCAGCCAGCTCGCGGCCGGCTCGGGCGCGCGGAAGTGGTCCTCGTCGTAGAGGAACCGCGCCGAGTTGCCGAACACCTCGAGCGGCCGCAGCTCCTCCGGCGCGGCGGGGCGCGAGTGGGACATGGCCGCAGGTTACGCCACCGGCGCGGCGACGCGGCTAACGTGACCGCATGGCCAACGAAGACGAGGCACGCGACTGGAACGGCGACATCGGCCGCTACTGGGCCGACCACGCCGAGCACTACGACGCCATGCTGGCCCGGCTCACGCCGCACCTGCTCGGCGCGGCCCGCACCGAGCCCGGGGAGCGGGTCCTCGACATCGGCTGCGGCTGCGGCACCACCACGCTGCTGGCCGCCGAGCAGGGCGCGACGGTGCTGGGCGCGGACCTGTCCGGCCCGATGCTCGCCGTGGCCCGGGAGCGCGCCGCCGGTCTCGACGGGGTGCGGTTCGAGCAGGCCGACGTGCAGGTCCACGACTTCGGCGCGGGCACCTTCGACCTCGCGCTCAGCCGGTTCGGCGTGATGTTCTTCGACAACCCGCTCGCCGCCTTCACCAACGTCACCCGCATGCTGCGGCCCGGCGGCCGGCTGGCGTTCCTGTGCTGGCAGGACCTGCGGGAGAACGAGCACCGGGCGCTGACGCTGGACGCCATCGCCCCGTACGTCGACACCAGCGACGCCGCCCCGCCCGGCCCCGGCCCGTTCTCCTTCGCCCAGCCGGATTACCTGCGCGAACTGCTGAACGGCGCGGGACTGACCGGCATCGCGGTGGACGCCGTCCGGGAACCCGTCCGGATCGGCGCCGACGCGCGTGAGGCGGCCGGCTTCCTGAGCCGCGGCGCGATGGTGAAGGCGATCTTCGAGCGCTATCCGGCGGAAACCGTCGAGCGGGCGGTCGCCGCGCTCACCGAAGCACTCCAGCCGCACCAGACCCCCGACGGGGTGATGCTGGGCGCGGCCACCTGGCTCGTCACCGCCCGCAAGCCGTAGTCCGCCGGATCCACAGTGGAGGAGTGGGATTCGTCTCGCGCGGCGGGAAACCGGTTGCCGCTGCGGTAAATTGACCCGACGTGCCCGCTGACCCGATCCTCACCCTCGGCCCGTGGCAGCTGGTTTTCCTCGTGGTGGCCGGGGTCGGCGCGGGCCTGACCGGGTCGATCGCCGGGCTCGCGTCGCTGGTGTCGTACCCGGCGCTGCTGGCGATCGGGATGCCGCCGGTCGCCGCGAACGTGACCAACACCGTGGCGCTGATGGGCAACACGGTCGGGTCCGCGGCCGGTTCCCGGCCCGAGCTGCGGGGCCAGCGGACGCGGTTGCTGCGGCTGTGCGCGATCACCGCGGTCGGCGGCGCGGCGGGCAGCGCCCTGCTGCTGCTCACGCCCGAGGGCACGTTCGCCTACATCGTCCCGTTCCTCATCGGCGGCGCGTCGGTGCTGCTGCTGTTCTCCCCGCGGCTGGCCGAGCGCGCCGGCCGCGGCGACGGCGGGCTCACCGCGGGCACCGCGACGGGCGCGTTCCTGGTCGCGATCTACGGCGGGTACTTCGGCGCCGCGGCCGGCGTGATCATGCTGGCCCTGCTGTCCGCGGCGTGGACCCAGCCGCTGGCGCGCACGAACGCGGCGAAGAACATCGTGACCGGCGCGGCGAACCTGGTGGCCGCCCTGGTGTTCGCGTTCACCGGCCCGGTGCTCTGGCCCGCGGCGGCGGCCCTGTGCGTCGGCCTGATCGCCGGTTCCTTCGTGGGCCCGGCGGTGGTGCGGCGGCTGCCGCCGGCCCCGCTGCGCGTCGCGATCGCCCTCGCGGGCATCGGCCTGGCCGTGACCCTGGCCTGGCAGGCCTGGTAGCGTGGGCGCGCCAGTCGTGCCCGCCAAGGGCCAGGGAATCCGGTGCGAATCCGGAACTGACGCGCAGCGGTGAGCGGCGACGGGCGGGACAACGGCCACTGGACCACGCGGTCCGGGAAGGCGTTCCGCCCGGACGACCCCGAGTCCGAAGACCTGCTGGCACCCCGCCAGGGGAGACCGCCGGACCGGGCTCCGCGCATGAGCCCTCGACGCAAGGGGCCGCTGTGCGCCGATCGATCACCGTTCCGCTGCTCGCCGCCGTGCTCGTGCTGACCGGGTGCGCGAGCGCCACCTCCGGGGCCACCGCCGCCGTGGTGATCGACAACTGCGGGCACCAGGTCCGCGTGTCGCAACCACCGCAGCGGGCCGTCGCGCTCAACCAGGGCGCGGCGGAAATCATGCTGTCCCTCGGCCTCGCCGACCGCATGGCCGGCACCGCGACCTGGACCGACCCCGTCCTGCCGCACCTGGCCGCCGCCAACGCGAAAGTGCCCCGGCTGGCCGAGAACTACCCGTCGTTCGAAAGCGTGCTGGCCGCCGAACCGGACTTCGTCGCCGCCTCGTTCGGCGCCACCCTCGCCAAGGGCGGGGTCGCCACCCGTGAGCAGTTCGAGCAGCTCGGCGTGCCCGCCTATGTGTCGCCCACCGAGTGCGCCAAGGACACCAGCGCCGGCGGCGACGGCGCCCGCACCGAGACGCTGACCATGGACGCGGTCTACACCGAGATCCGGGACCTCGCGCGGATCTTCGGCGTCGAGGACCGCGGCGAACAGCTGATCGGCAGCCTGCGGGACCGGATGCGCGCCGCGGCGGGCACCGACGCGTCGAAGGCGCGGCTGATGTTCTGGTTCGCCAACTCCGAAGCCCCCTACCTCGCCGGCTGCTGCGGCGCGCCCGGCATCATCGCGACCACCGTGCGCGCGCACAACGTCTTCGACGACACCCGCGACGAGTGGCCCCAGATCAACTGGGAGACCGTGGCCGAACGGAACCCGGACGTGATCGTGCTCGGCGACCTGACCCGCCGTTCGCAGACCGCCGAGTCCGCCGCGGCCAAGATCGCGTTCCTGGAATCGCACCCGGTGACGAGAGACCTGGCCGCGGTGCGGAACAAACGCTACGTGCTGCTGTCCGGGCAGGCGATGAACCCGACGCTGCGCACCGTCGACGGCACCGAGCAGGTCGCCGCGGCGCTGCGCGGGTTCGGGCTGGCCGGGTGAGGCGCACCGCCCGCGCCGCGCCGCTGTGCGCCGGTGGACTCGCGCTGCTCGTGGTGTCGCTGGCCGTCGCGGTGACGATCGGCCCGGCCGGGATCGGCGTCGGCGACGTCTACGCCACCGTGCTGGCCCACCTCGGTCTCGGCGACCCGGTGCTGACCCCGGTCCGCGACGGCATCGTCTGGCACCTGCGGATCCCGCGTGCCCTGCTCGCCGCCGTGTGCGGCGCGGGCCTGGCGGTGTGCGGCGCGGTCATGCAGTCGCTGCTGCGCAACCCGCTGGCCGACCCGTTCGTGCTCGGGGTGTCCTCGGGCGCGTCGACCGGCGCGGTGCTGGTGGTGGTGCTCGGCGTCGGCGGGGGCGTGGTGTCGCTGTCCGCGGGCGCGTTCGCCGGCGCGGTGCTGTCGTTCGGGCTCGTGCTGCTGCTCAGCCAGACGCTGGGTGGCACGACCGAACGCGTGGTGCTGTCCGGGGTCGCCGCGATGCAGCTGTTCTCCGCGCTGACCTCGTTCGTCGTGCTGACGGCCGGGGACGCGGAGACCACGCGGGGCGTGCTGTTCTGGCTGCTCGGGTCGTTCAGCAGCGCGTCCTGGTCCGAGGCCGGCGTGTGCGCCGGTGTGCTGGCCGTCGCGCTGGTCGTGTGTTTCGGTCACGCCCGCACGCTCGACGTGCTCGCCTACGGCCAGGACCTCGCCGCGGCGCTGGGCGTTTCGCTGGCCCGGACCCGGATCGTGCTGCTGTGCGTCACCGCGTTGCTGACCGCCGCGCTGGTGAGCGCCTGCGGGGCGGTCGGGTTCGTCGGGCTGGTCCTGCCGCACGCCGCACGCGCGCTGGTCGGCCCGGGCCACGGCCGCCTGCTGCCGGTGACCGCCGTGGCCGGGGCGGTGTTCCTGGTGTGGGTGGACACGCTGGCCCGCACGGTGCTCGATCCGCGGGAGGTGCCGGTCGGCGTGGTCACGTCGATCATCGGCGTGCCCGCGTTCGTCGCGGTCCTCTACCGCAGCCGTCCACTCAGGACGAACCGCTAGCGGATCGCGTCGCGGCCGGCGTCGGTGAGCTTCGCGGGGATGCGGGCACCCGTGCCGGGGACCCGGCGGACCAGGCCGGCGTGGATCAGCAGCCGCGCGCCGAACTGGTCGCAGCAGGACAGACCGTCGACGTACACGTGCGGCTCGCTGCTCGCGGTCAGTTCCACGCGGCCGTCGGCAACCGCTTTCAGGAACTCGACGTCGCGGTGGCTGAGGGTGGACGCGGTCATCGCTGGCACCTTTCCGAGAACGGTGTGGTGCGCCACAGAATAGGGGATCGTTGAACAATCGAGCAACCGGGTTGACGGATCGTTCAACAATCGCTAGCGTCGTGGGGCATGCGAGCCAGCTCACAGGAAACCCGGCAGGCCCTCTGCCACGCCGAACTCGACGACATCTCGTGGATCCCCGGAAATTGCTGAAGACCCGCCAGTAACACGCCCTGCTTTCGCCTCGATTCACTGGTAAGGCCCGCGCGGAGGGTGGGCGCGACACCTCCGGCACCGCCGTCTTGCCCGGCGCTCGAACTCCCCCTCGGAGCGTTGTGGCAGGCGAGTGGCCCCCGAGTGCGGACTCCCAACTGCCCCGCGCTCGGGGGCCCTATTCGTACACCACGTACACCGGCTTCGGGTTGAGCGCGAGCACCTGCTCGGGTGTCATCAGCGCCTGCCCGTTGCGGGTGTCCTCCTGGTAGAAGAGCTTGAACCCGGTGTTGACGTGCGGCGGGCGGCGTTTCATCACCAGGTCCCAGGTCGCCTTCTTCGCCTCGGGGCTGCCGATGCCGTCCACCACGTTGATCACGGCGACGCCGTGGTGCCGCTTCAGCCCGGCGATGTCGCGCACGACCGACACCGCCACCTGGTGGTACACCATGATCTTCTCCGGCAGCCGGTGCCGTGCCACCAGCGAGGCGAGGTAGGCGGCCACCCCGTCCAGCTCTTCGCCCGTGGTGACGCCGAACTCCTCACCGGGCACGACACCGGGTTCCACGGCCCACTCCGGGTCCAGCGCGACACCGACGTCCGGCTCGACCAGCCAGTGCTCGAACGCCTTCACCTCGGGCAGGAAGTCCGCGCGGCCGGGCTGGATGTCGAGCAGCAGCTGACCGCCCAGCGCCCGCGCCGCGTCCAGGTACCGCCGGATCGTGCTGTCGTTCGCCCGGCTGCGGAACATGCCGTCCGGCCCGGGTGTCGGGTTCACCGTGGTGGCGATCAGCTCGACCACCGGGACCACCGGCCGGTCCTTCGGGTACGTGGCGATCAGCTCGCGCAGCTGCGCCGAAGCCGCCTGCAGGTCACCGGTCATCCGGCCCAGCGCCGGGCTGCCCGGCGCGCCGCAGTAGCCGACCAGCAGGTGGTCGTCGACCACGCTGTGCGTGGCGACCTGCGCCGGGAACCCGCGCAACCCGGCGGCCGGGGCGTCCAGCCGGTTGTGCGGCCCGGAAAGCGTTGGCACGGAAAAGAAATTTCCACCACTGCTGCAGGCCGCGCTCGCCGCGCCCGCCAGAGCCGCGGTGAGGAACGCCCGCCTGCCGACCTTGCTGCCCGCCATGACCAGGGGGTGCCCTGGTCTCGACCACTTACACGCCGCAGCGGGAAAATCACTCCCCGCGAGACGTCTTCGTTACCCTCACCCGGGCAGCAGTTCGGTCACCAGCTGGGTGAGCTGACGCAGGTTGCGGCACTCGTGCATCGGCACCACGCGGGCGTACTGCAGCGCGGCGGAATCGCCCGTGCCCCAGGCGGATCGCGCTTCCGGGTTGAGCCAGTGGACGTGCTTGGCGCGGTCGGCGATCCGGCGCACCGCGTCCAGGTTGGGGTCGCCGCCGTTGGTGCGGCCGTCGCCGAGGATGAGCACCGACGTGCGCGGGCCGACCGCGTCCGGCCACCCGTCGGCGAAGCTCGCCAGCGACCCGCCGTAGTCGCTGCTCATGCCCCAGCGGGTGAGCTTCGCCTGCGTCAGGATGCGCCGCGCGAGCCCCTCCGGATCGGCCGCGCCCGCGGTGACCAGGCCGGTGATCTCGTCGGTCAGCTCGACGAACGCGAACGTGCGGATCTTGCTGAACTGGTCGGACAGCGCCTGCACCAGCAGCAGCGTGAACTGCGCGAACCCGGCCACCGAGCCGGACATGTCGCACAGCAGCACCAGTTCGGGCCGTCCGGGAGGGCGGTCGCGCATCGCCGGGCGCATCGGCACCCCGCCGGTGGCCAGCGACCGGCGCAGCGTGCGCCGCAGGTCGATCTGCCCGCGCCGGGCGCGCCGACGGCGGGTCGCCAGCCGGGTGGCGAGCTTGCGGGACAGCGGCTGGATCGTGCGGCGCAGCTCGGCCAGCTGGGCGCGGGTGGCGTTGGTGAAGCTGACCAGGTCGGTCTGCGGCGGCACCGCGTACTGGGCGATCCGGTCGCGTCCGCGCAGCTCGGCGGTGCGGCGGCGGGCTTCGGCCTGCACGGCTTCCCGGTAGGTGGCGATG
This sequence comes from Amycolatopsis ruanii, assembly GCF_003385175.1. NCBI lineage: Bacteria > Bacillati > Actinomycetota > Actinomycetes > Pseudonocardiales > Pseudonocardiaceae > Amycolatopsis > Amycolatopsis ruanii. The sequence goes on along the minus strand of NZ_PQHY01000044.1, from coordinate 17,416 downwards.
CGGGACTGCGCCTCACTGCGGGCCACGGCGTCGCCGAACGCGCTGCCGTCGGTGCGGATCGCGGCGAGCACCCGGTTGAGCAGCGCGTCCGGCCGGACCCGGTCCAGCGCCTGGTAGGCCGACCACCCGCGCATCCCGGTCGCCCCGCCGCCCCCGGAACCGCCCTCGCCGAACGAGCCGTAGCGGCCGAACGCCTCGACCGCGGCCGCGACCGCCGCGCGCAGGCGGTCCTCGTCGCCCTCGGCGAGCGCGGCGACCAGGGCCTCCCGCAGGTCGGCGGCGTCCGGTGGCGCGTCCCCGGCCGTCTCGGCGGCGCCGACCGCGACCGGGAAGTACAGGTCGAACAGCGCGTCGAAGGTGGCCCGCTGGCCGGAGCGGCGCAGCACGGTCGCGGCCAGCGCGGCCCGCAGCTGCTCGCGGTCGGTCAGCCCGAGCACGTCCACGGCCGCGGCCGCGTCGACCGTCTCGCCGGGGCCGACCGGGATGCCGTGCTCGCGCAGCGAGCCGACGAACTCGACCAGCCGTCGCGGCAGCGCCGGGGAGGTCATGACAGCAGCGAGTCGAGCCGCAGCTCGGCCGCGGCCTTCCGGTGGTCGCTCTGGTACTTGAGGATGACGCCGAGGCTGGTCTCGACCACCTGCTCGTCGAGCGTGTCGGCGCCCAGCGCGAGCAGCGTGCGGGCCCAGTCCACGGTCTCGGCGATCGAGGGCGCCTTGCGCAGCTCCATCGTGCGCAGCGCGGCGACCACGCGCACCACCGAGTCGGCCAGGCGCGCGTCCAGGCCCGGGACCTTGAGGGTGACGATGTCGCGTTCCAGCTCCGGCGACGGGAAGTCCAGGTGCAGGAACAGGCAGCGCCGCTTGAGCGCCTCCGACAGCTCACGCGTCGCGTTCGAGGTGAGCAGCACGAACGGGCGGCGCCGCGCGGTGATCGTGCCCAGCTCCGGCACGGTCACCTGGAAGTCGCCGAGGACCTCCAGCAGCAGGCCCTCCATCTCCACGTCGGCCTTGTCCGTCTCGTCGATCAGCAGCACCGTCGGGTCCGGGTTGCGGATCGCCTTGAGCAGCGGGCGGGGGAGCAGGAACTCCTCGCTGAACACCTCGTCGCGGGCCTGTTCCCAGCCCTCGTCGCGGCCGGCGGTGATGCGCAGCAGCTGCTTGGCGTGGTTCCACTCGTACAGCGCGCGGGCCTCGTCGATGCCCTCGTAGCACTGCAGCCGCACCAGCTCGCTGCCCGTGGCCTGCGCCAGTGCGCGGGCCAGCTCGGTCTTGCCCACCCCGGCCGGGCCCTCGACCAGCAGCGGCTTGCCGAGGCGGTCGGCGAGGAAGACGGTGGTGGCCACGGCGGTGGAGGCCAGGTAGCCCGCCCCGGCCAGGCGCTCGACGACCTCGTCAACCGAGCCGAACAACGGCTCCTGCATCGGCCCCTCCCTAGGTTGGTGCGCAACCTGCCCATTCTGGGCCCTCGGCGGGCGGTGGTGCGGGAGTCGTGCCCAATCTCACCACGCTACTCGCCGGCGTACCGGGTGACGGCCGCCAGCGCCGCGCGCAACCCGGCCACCTCCCCGGTCACCGAGAGCGGATCGGCGGGCCCGCGCCCCCACAGCCACAGGTACACGTCCTCCGGCGCCCCGGTCACCCGCCCGTCGGCGGTGTCCGCGGCGTCCGGCCGCACGTCCGGAACACCGGTCCCGGACGGCATCCGCACCGTCCACACGCGACCGGCGCACCGCACCTCGAACACCTCGCCCGCGGCGGCCACGGACACCGTCTCCTCGGGGGCGGGCCGGTTGCCCTCCGCCAGCCACACGGTCAGCACCTCGTCCACCCCGTCGGCGGCCAGCTCCGGATCGACCACCGGCGGCAGGCCGAGCGCCTGCTCCAGGTCGACCCGGTGCACGGTGAACTCGTGCGCCATCCGGCGGCGCCAGAACCCGTAGGTGCGGTCGGCGGGGAACCAGGTCTGGCACGGGAAGCTCGGCGGCCGGCTGGCGAGGCTGCGGAACAGCCCGTCGGCCGCGGCGCGGAACCAGCCGAGCGCGTCCTGCCCGGCCGGCGGTTCGCGTTCCCACTCCAGCGGCAGGATCTGGCTGTCCACCCAATCGGTGACGCGGTGCGCGACGCCGCCCAGGTGGCGGATCAGCGTGCCGGCCGTCCACCCGGGACACGCGGGCACGGGCAGGTCCGGATCGGCCGGCGCGGCGAGGACCCCGATCCCGTGGATCTCGGCGCGCAGCGTGTCGAGGAGGAACGGTTGATCGGGTTTCGTCATGACCCGGCCGAACATACCGGCTCGATGATCGTCACGGCAGCCGGACCGGCTCCGAAGTGGACATCCGGCCTGCTTCTGTCACAAGGGCTTTTCGCCCAGCCGCAGCCGCACCTGGATCGTGGTGCCGTCCGGCGCGCGGTGGGTGCGGACCAGATCGGCCAGGTCGTTGACGAGCAGCAGGCCCCGCCCGGACAGCTGGCCGCGCCGGGGCGGACGCCGCCCGGCGAGCAGGTCGGCCAGCCGCCCGCCGTCGGTGGCCGAGCAGACCAGTTCGCCGCCCTCGCGCCACAGGCTCAGCTCGCACGGAGTGCCCGCGTGCAGCAGGCTGTTGGTCGCCAGTTCGGTGAGGATCAGCTTGAGGTCCTCGGTGCGGTCCTCGTCCAGCCCCTGCTCCCGCGCGTGCGCCGCGAAGGTCCGTCGCGCGGTGGACAGCTCGTCCGGCACCTCGACGCGGAACGTCACCGCGTCCGCGGCCGGTTTCAGCTCATCGTTGTACCGGGCGACGAGGTCTTCCCACGCGTAGGTGTCGCTGTCGCGCTGCACGCCACGTTCGGTCACCAGCGGATGGGTCACGCGCGCGTCCGCGATCGCGACCGGGTCGAGCGCGTTCGTGTCGTACGGGCACACGATCGTGACGTCCCGGCCCTCGAACGCCGGGTTGATCAACGCCTCGTGCTGGGCGCACGCCGGGTACTCGACCGCGGAGCGCCACGCCCAGATGGGCTCGCCGATGATGCGCACGCGGGCGGCGTCGGGGTGGCGGTCGGCGAAGTCCCGCAGCACGTGCGGGATGATCCGGCCCGGGTTGCGGCCCGCCACACCCATGTCGAGCAGGTGCACGCGGCTCGCGTCCTCGCCGAGCGCGTCGCGCAGCAGCGACAGGTTCGGTTCCGGCACGGCGGCCGCCACCGGATGTCCGGCCGCCAAGCCCTCGGTCAGGAACGGCACCAGCCCGGCCACGTACTCGTCCGGGGAGTCGTAGAAGAGGGCCTCGTGCACGAAACCGGTGGTCATCGTGGCGCCTCCACGCGGAGGTCCGCGAGATCGAGGACCGCCACGACGGTCGCCGGCCCGGGGCGGGGGGCGCGCAGGACGACCTCGGCCGCGTGCCGCCTGCCGTGTTCGGCCAGCGTCAGCAGGTTGCGGTGGTCGATGAAGTCCAGGGTCGTGGCGTCGAGCACGAGCCGCCCGCGGACGGGACGGGGGTCGGCGTGCCGCAGCGCGCGGGGGAACACCTCGGCCGACGCGAGGTCGAGTTCGCCGCCCAGGCTCGCGCAGCAGCCGCCGCGCGCCGAGGCGTGCAGCCGGAACCCCGCGCGGTTCTCGTTGGCGCTGGGGTGCAGGGCGGACAGCAGCGCCAGGGTGTGGCGGTCCAGCTGTCTGCGGTCGTAGCCGCACAACGCGGAGAACGGGTGCAGCGCGGAGTATCCGTCGGTGAGGTGCTCGAACCGCGCCAGCGAATTCAGCCGGGTGGGTGGCCGCAGGAGCCCGGTGACATCGGCCGCCACCCGCAGGCCGCGGTAGCCGTCGGCCACCGCCGCCTCGGTGGCCTGGGCGTAGAGCCGCAGCCGCACGTGCGGGTCGCCGAGCTCGCCGAGGTCGTCGAGCGACACCACCCGCAGATCACCGCGGCGCCGCGCCTCGTCGCCGTCGACGATGCCGTCGAGGTCCTCGGCCAGGCGCGACACCGGCCCGGTCCCGGCGTAGCCGACCCGGTACCCCAGGGCCAGGCCCTCGGCCAGGAACTCGCGCACCCGGGACCGGAACTCGGCCGGGTCCTCGTAGCCCCAGCACAGGTGGTCGTGGCAGCCGAGGCCGCGCGCGTCCACCACGATTCCGGACCGTCTCATCGGTCCGGAGAGTACTCCGCCGCGCCGCCCGGGACAGAAGTCGTCGCCTCCGGGTTCGGTGGTGCGGGCGTCGGCGGGTCGACTACGCTGGGTTGGACGCGGTTCAGAGCGCAGCCGCACCATGCGTTGCCGAAGGGCAGGGCTGTCGCCGAAGGGTAGGCGAGCGCGTCATGTCTCGGGTTCCGCGCGTTCCGGAGGAACCGGCCGGACTCACCACGCCCACACCGCTGCGGGTTTCGGCCCGGTGGCCGGGCGGCGACGTCGCCGTGCTGACGGTCGAGGGCGAACTCGACCTGGCCACCGCGGACCGGCTGGAGACGGCCTTCCGGCGGCTCGTCGCGCGCCGCCCGCGAGTGGTCGTCGTCGACCTGAGCGGGGTCGCCTTCCTCGGTTCGTCCGGGCTGGCGGCCATCGCCTCCGCGCTCACCGCGGGTGTCGAGCTGCGGATCGTCGCACCGGGCTCGCTGGGCCGGATCTTCGCGCTCACCGCGCTGGACAAGGTGCTCGACGTGTACGACAGCGTCGAGGAGGCGCTCGCCGCGGCCTGACTCGGCCGCCCGCGTTCACCGGCGCAGCGTTCACCGGCGCAGGGCGGCCTCGATGCCGGTGAGCAGGCATTCCAGCCCGAACTCGAAGCGGGTGGCGGGGTCGGTGTCGTCGGCCTCCAGCACCCGCCGGGTGAAGTGCGGGTACCGGCCGGACTCGATGACCTGCCGGACGTAGGCGCCCACCCAGTCGCGCCACTCGTTCTCGGTCATGCCGGTGCGGCGCTGGGCCTCCAGTTCGGCCAGCTCGGCGGACACCGCGCCCAGCACGTGGGTGTTGATCGTGTCCACCACCATCGTCGCGAGCGTCGGGTCGCCGGTCACGCGGGAGACGATGCCGAGCTGGTGGTCGGCGTGCGCGATCACGTGCGGCCCGAGCGCCGGGTGGCGGGTGATCTGCTGGGCGAGCCAGGGGTGCAGCAGCAGCAGGGCGCGCTGGCGGCGGGCGAGCTGGGCCAGCTCCGCGCGCCAGTCGTCGGTGGGTTCCGGGAGCGGTTGCTCGCCGATGATCGTGTCGACCATCAGCTCGAACAGCTCGTCCTTGCTCGCCACGTGCCGGTAGAGCGAGGTGGTGCCGGAGTCCATTTCCGCGGCGAGGCGCCGCATGGACAGCGCGTCCAGCCCTTCGGCGTCGGCGATCGCGATGGCCGTCCGGACGATCTTCTCCTCGGTGACGACCGGGCGCGTCTTCGCGGTCCGGTCGCGCATCCAGACCATCGTCGGCGGGTTCTTCGCGCGCGGCATGGGCACAGCGTACTTCTCGGGTACAGTGTGCCCATATCGGGAACGCTGTTCCCGGAAGAGAGGAGAAGGCTCGTGTCGGATGTGGTGATCGCCGGTGGCGGCTCGGTCGGGCTGGCTGCCGCGGTGTTCCTGGGGCACCACGGGGTGCGTGCGCACGTGGTGGAGCGGCGGGCGGGGCTGTCGGAGCACCCGCGGGCACTCGGCCTCAGCCCGCGCACGCTGGAGTTCTTCCGCGAGGCCGGGCTGGGGCCGGCGCTCGAGGCCGTCGCGGTCCGGTCGACCGCGATGTGGAAGGCGGACGCGCGCACGGTGGCGGAGATCGACCCGGCGGACGCGCCGCGGCACCCGTTGCCGGCGCTGTCGGAGGTCTCGCCGGAGACGCCCCGCGGGCACTACCCGCAGGACCGGCTCGATGCCGCGCTGCTGCCCGCCGCGCGGGAGCGGGGTGCGACGGTGGAGTTCGGTGTGGCCGTCACCGGGGTCGAGCAGGACGCGGACGGGGTGTCGGTGACGCTGTCGGACGGGCGGATCCTGCGGACGCGGTACCTGGTGGGCGCGGACGGGGTGAACACGGCCGTGCGCCCGGCGCTGGGCATCGGCACGACGGGGCCCGGCGAGGTGGGGGAGCCGGTGCTGAACATCCTGTTCGAGGCCGATTTGACCGGGTTCTTCGGCACGATGCCGACGATGGTGGAGATCCGGCACCCGGACGTGCGGGGGATGCTGCTCAGCGTCGGCGAGCGGCGGTGGGTGCTGCACTCGGGCGCGCCCGGGACGCCGGAGGAGCTGATCCGCACCGCGCTGGGCGCGGAGGTGCCGGTGACGGTGATCGCGGCGAAGTGGTGGCGGCCGACGCTGCGGATGGCGGAGGCGTTCCGCGCCGGGCGGGCGTTCCTGGTGGGGGACGCGGCGCGGGCCGTCTCGCCGCTGGGGGCGTTCGGGCTGAACACGGGCGTGGCCGACGCGCACAACCTGGCGTGGAAACTGGCGATGGTGCTGTCCGGACAGGCCGGCGACCGGCTGCTGGACACCTACGACGACGAGCGGCACGCGGTGGCGGAGCTGGTGACCCGGCAGGCGGTGCTGCGGTGGGAGAACCCGCGGCTGCACTGGGATCCGGCCGCGGCGGCGGAGCGGGCGGCGGCAGGGGCGTGGAACGCGCCGATGGTGACGATGGGCTACCGCTACGACTCGGCCGCGGTGATCGACGCGGTGCCCGAGCCACCGTCCACAGAGGATGTGGCGGCGGCGCTGGACGGCGCGCCGGGATCACGCCTGCCGCACCGGTGGGTGTCGCCCGGGGTGTCCAGTGTGGACCTGGTGCGCTCCCGGTTCACGGTGTTCGCGGGCACCCCGGACTGGGCGGAGGCGACGGACAAGGCCGCCGCGCGCCTGGGAGTTTCGCTGGGTGCCGCGGTGGTGCCGGACCCGGCGTGGCTTTCGGCTGTCGGCATCGCGGGCGGCGGGGCGCTGCTGGTCCGCCCGGACGGTTTCGTCGCCTGGCGCACACCGATGCCCGTGCCGGAGGCGGACGCGGTGCTGGAGTCGGCGGTGGCGCGGGTGCTGGCCCGCTGACCGGCCGGTTCGGCGGGCGGCGATCGCGTCGCCGGGGGCGCACGGTGGTCCTGAGAGAGACCGATGCCGATGCGGCCGCTAGCCGACGCCGATGCGGGAGGCGAGTACTGCGTCCACCGGGTAAGGGCGTTCGGTTGTCGTCGACGTAGCGGCTCGCGGCCTCACCCGCCACACCGATCTGGATGGCGCAACCGGCCACCAGCCCGGTGCGAATGCAGTGGCATCCGGACAGGAACCCGCACCTGCCCATCGGCGATCTCCGGCGAGTAGGCCTGGTACACGACGATCGTGTCGTCGTCGTACCGGGCGCGGATTTCGTTGCTCATGTGGGTGATCTTCGGGCATCGGCGCAAGCGGTCTTGCGTGCGAGACTGGGGCATGCTCTTCGACCGCGCGGCGATCGAGGGACTCGCGGAGGGCCGCGTCACGGTGGCCTTCCGCAGGTGGGACGCGCCCCGCGTGCGGCCCGGCTCGCGGATGCGCACCGCGGCCGAGGTGGTCGAGGTGACCTCGGTGGACGAGGTCACCACGGTGACCGACGAGGACGCCCGGGCCGCCGGCTACCCGTCCGCGGCGGAGCTGCCCGACCGCGGCTCGGGGCGGCTGTTCCGGATCGGGCTGCGCGTGGCGGGCCCGGACCCGCGCGTGGCCCTCCGCGCGGCGGCCGATCTGACCGACGACGACCGGGCCGCGATCGGCGCCGCGCTGTGGCGGATGGACCGGGTGGCGGACGTACCGTGGACGGGCGCGTTCCTGAGGCTGATCGCCGCGAACGAGGCCGTACGGGCGGTCGACCTGGCAGCGCGGGTCGGCCTGGCGCGGGACGTGTTCAAGCGCCGCGTCCGGCGCCTCAAGGAGCTGGGGCTGACGGAGAGCCTGGAGGTGGGCTACCGCCTCTCCCCGCGAGGCCGGGCATTCCTGGACGGCGGCGAGCCCCGGTGACCGAACCGCCGGAGCGGTTCAGGCCAGGGACGTGAGCACCGCCGCGGCGAGGGCGCTTCGCTCCAGCATGCCGGTCACGCTGATGTGCTCGTGGCGCGCGTGGGCCCCGTCGCCGATGGCGCCGAAACCGTCGAGCACCGGGACGCCCAGGGCGGCCACGAAATTGCCGTCGCTGGCGCCGCCCACCGCGCACTCCCGCAGCGTCACCCCCATCTCCGCGGCCAGGTCCCGCGCCCGCGCGAACAACGCCGCGATCCCGGCCGACCGCTCCATCACCGGCCGGTTCCAGCCACCCTCCACGGTCACCGTCGCGCGTGGGTCCGCCGCCGTCAGCCCCGCCAGCGCGGCCTCGATCCGCGCCGCCTCCGCCGCGCTCGACACCCGCACGTCGACCTCGCCCCAGGCCGCGCCCGCGATCACGTTCCCGCGCGAACCGCCCCCGATCACACCGACGTTCACCGTCGTCCCGGCCGCCAGGCCGGTCAGACCGTGCAACGCCAGCACCACCCGGGCGATCTCGTCCACCGCGCTCGCGCCCTTGCCCGGGTCGAGCCCGGCGTGCGCCTCCACGCCCGTGGCGGATATCCGATATATGCCCACGCCCTTGCGTGCCGTCTTCAGCGCGCCGTCGGCCGCCGCCTCGAACACCAGCGCCGCCTGCGCCCCGGCCGCGGCCGCCTCGATCACCGGCCGTGACACCGGGCTGCCGATCTCCTCGTCGCCGTTGAGCACCAGCCGCACCGGCGGCCGCGGCAACCCCGCCGCCTCCAGTGCCCGCAGCGCCCACACCACCTGCACCAGCCCGGCCTTCATGTCGAACACCCCCGGACCGGTCGCCCGGTCACCGTCCACAGTGAACGGCCACCCGGCCAGCGTCCCCGGCGGCCACACCGTGTCGTAGTGGCACAGCACCAGCACCGGCTCCACACCGGACCCGGCGTAGTCGTACACCCGGACGTCGCCGAACTGGCCGCGCCCGGTCACCCGCACCGACGCCGGCTCGCCCAGCCGCGCCCGCAGCCACCCGTCCAGCCAGGACAGGCCGCCCTCCAGCAGCGGCCGGTCGGTGCTCGGCGTCTCCAGGCCGACGTACCGGCCCAGGTCGCCGACCATCGCCGCGCGGTGTGCCCGCACCCACTCGTGCAACGCCCGGACCTCGGTCACGGCATCCGCTCCAGTTCCCTCAGGTGATCTTCCGACCTCAGCCTGAGTCCGGTCGCCGCGTCCCGCAAGAGGGCGAGCACCGCCGGCAGCAGCGGCACCCGCGCGATCCGAAGATCGGTGGACAGTCCCCAGGTCGCGTGGTAGGACAACCGCACCGGGCCTCGTGCGGAGGGGAGGGCGACGGCATGTCCGGAAGCACCTCCGCCGACGGTCTGCTCACCATCCGCCGGGAGACCCGCGGCGCGGCCGTCGTCGTGCACGTCGCCGGTGAGGTGGACTTCAGCTCGCTGGCGCACCTCCAGGACGAGCTCAACACCGCGGTGACCGTCGCGTCCCCGCCCGCGCCCGTCGTGCTCGACCTGCAGGAGGTCGGGTTCTTCGGCTGGTGCGGGCTGACGCTGCTGGTCAACTCCGACGATCGGTGCACCCGCAACCACACGCCGCTGCGGGTGGTCGCGGCGAGCGGGACCGTGCTGCAGCCGCTGAAGCTCGCCGGTCTGGACCGGGTGCTGCCGGTGTACGCGAGCGTGTCCGAGGCGCTGGCCCCGTCCACGTCGCCGGCGTGAGGGCGCTTCCACCTAGCGGACGCGGACCACTACTGTGTGCTCACCCACCCGCTCGCGAGAAGGTGTTGTGATGGCTTCTTCGCCCAGCCAGGTGCCCGTCGGCGTCGACCCGACCCGGCCCAGCATCGCCCGCGTCTACGACGGTTTCCTCGGCGGCAAGGACCACTACGAGGTCGACCGCGCGGTGATGCGCAAGATCAACGAGGCGGTCCCCGAGGCGGTCGACATCGCCCGCGGCAACCGCGGCTTCCTCAACCGCGCCTGCCGTTTCCTGGCCGGCCAGACCGAGCTGACCCAGTACCTCGACTGCGGTTCCGGTCTGCCGACGGCGGAGAACACGCACCAGATCGTGCAGCGCGCCAACCCGGAGACGACGGTCGTCTACGTCGACAACGACCCGGTGGTGCTCGCGCACGGCCGCGCGCTGCTCGTGGAGAACGACTTCGTGCACATGACGGAGGCGGACATCTTCCAGCCGTCCGAGGTCCTCGGCGACGAGGTGGTCCGGCGGCACCTCGACTTCAGCGAGCCGCTCGTGCTGCTGCACGTCGGCACGATGCACCACTACGAGGGCGACGGCGCGGCCGCCATCATGCGCGCCTACATCGACGCGCTGCCCTCGGGCTCCTACGTCGTGTTCTCGCACTTCTTCGACCCCGAGGTGCCGGAGCTGACCGAGGTGGCGAAGCGGATCGAGAACATCCTCGTCAACGGCCCGATGGGCGCCGGCCGGTTCCGCACGCGCGCGGAGATCCTCGCGATGCTGGACGGCCTGGAACTGATCAAGCCGAACGCGCTGTCCGAGCCGGGCCTGTCCGTCTGCGACGAGTGGTGGCCGGACGGCCCGCGGCTGGCGCCGTTGAGCCTGGCCGCGCGGTGCATCGCCGGCGCGGTGGGTCGCAAGCCGTAGGGGACGCGGAGTCTTCCGCGTCCCCGTCCAGCGGTCCGCGCGGTGCGGAAGGCGCGCGAGCGGGGCGCGGACGTGCCGGGATGTGGCCCGGGGCCGGCGCTGTCGACTGGGACCGGTCGGTGCACCGCGAGCCGTAGTGGACCCGGCCGCGGTCGCGTGCAGCTTTCGCGACCGGAGCCTGCTGAGGAAGGATCGATGAGCCGGGCGCACCCGGGTGTTGCCGCCCGCGGCTGTTGCGCTTCGCCCCGGTGGGTCGCAAGCCGGAGGAATTTGTCACGCGCGTGCGTGTCACCGGCGCAAGAACCGGCGGCCCGGTGAGTTTCCCACCATCGTCTCTTCCCGGCGCCCGGGGCGGCTGGGCACGATGACCGCATGGGCTCCGATGACCAGGTGGTCCTGCGTGGTCGCGATCGTGAGCTGACCGTCCTGCGCCGCGCGCTCGCCGACGCCCGGGACGGCCGCGGCGGCGGTCTCGTCGTGCTCGGTGAGCCGGGGTCGGGCCGGACCGCGCTGCTCGCGGCGGCGCGGGCCGAAGCCGACGGGTTCGCCATCCGCTCGGCCCGGGGCGTGGCCGCCGAACGGCACCTCCGCCACAGCGGCCTGCTCCAGCTGCTGCCGGAACCGGCCGATCTCCCCGCGGACCCGCTCGCGCTCGGCCGCGCCGTCCACGCGGCACTGGCCGCCGCGGCGCCGCTGTTGTGCCTGGTCGACGACGCCGACCTGCTCGACCCCGGATCGCGCGACGCGCTGGCGTTCGCGGCCCGGCGGCTGTCCGGCAGCGGGGTGCTCGTGCTGTTCGCGGCCGGGTCGCCGCTCGACGGGATGCCCGGGCTGTGGCTCGAACCGCTGGGTGCGGAGGCCAGCGCCCAGGTGCTCGCCGACCACGGCGTCGCCGAACCCGCCCCCGACCTGCTCGACCTGGCCTCCGGCAACCCGCTCGCCCTCACCGAGCTGGCCGCCGCGTCGCGGATCCCGCCGCAGAGCCGACTGCGCCGCGCGGTGCGGGACCGGCTCGCCGCGCTCGGCCCCGGCGCCCGGGAGATCGCCCTGATGGCCGCGCTCGGCGACTGGCTCGACGTGGACACCCTGGTGCGCGCCACCGAACGGTCCGGAGTGGACTTGCGCGCGCTGGAGGAGGCCCGCGAAGCCGGGTTCGTGCGGCTGGACGGCGACCACGTCCTCGCCACCAGCCCGCTGCTGCAGGCGCTGGTCCGCGAGGATGCGCCGCTGGCCGACCGGCGCGCCACGCACACCCTGCTGCTGTCCGTCCTGGACCCGCGGCGGCACCGGCTGCGCTGCACCTGGCACCGGGCCGCGCTCGCCGGGAGCGCGGATCCGAAGCTGGCCGGTGAGCTGCTGGAGTCGGCGTCGGAGTTCTGGCTGGCCGGGCGGCCCCGGCGGGCGCGGGCGCTGCTGCGGCAGGCCCGCCCGCTGGCGCGGGACACGTCCCTGCGCGGCGTCGCCGACCTGCTGCAGGGCAGCCTGGAAATGCGCGAGGGCATGCCGGCGGTCGCCAGCCAGACGCTGCTCGTCGCGGCGAACCAGCTCGCCGGGTCCCAGCGCGACCACGCGCTCACCGCGCTGATGCTCGCCGGCGAGGCGAGCTGCGTGGCGGGGGATTACGTGCGGTACTACGCGATCGCCGACCGGGCGCAGCAGCTGCGCCGCCCCGACGACTCCCCGCGCACCCGGCTGATCCTGGACCACTTCGCCGGCATGAGCGACGCCTTCCGCGGGCGGCACGACCGCGCGGCCGCGCCCCGGCCGCGGGTCGTCGGGCTCGGCGGGGTGCTCGACGAGCCGGTGGCGAAGATCTGGGCGAGCCAGGCCGCCTACACGCTCGGCGACGCCGCCCGCGCCCACGAACTGGCCGTCGGCGCGGTGACCGCGGCCGGCAGCCGCGGCACGACGGCCGTCGTCCCGTGGGCCCTGGTGTACGTGGCGGTGTCCGAGCTGCTGCTCGACCGGCACTCGGCGGCGCTGTCCAGCGCGCTGGAGGGGCTGCGCATGGCCCGCACCATCGGCCAGCCGAACTCGGCGGTCGACCACCTGACGATCCTCGCCCTGGAGGCGTCCCTGCGCGGCGACCGGGACACCGCGCAGGCCAGGCTGGACGCGGCCGCGCACGAGGTCGGCACCCGCGGCCTCGGCCGGCCCGGCGCGCTGAGCACGTGGGCGTCGGCGTGCGTCGACCTCGCCGAGGACCGGCCGGAGGACGCGCTGGACCGGTTCCGGCTGATGGCGGCCGGCACCGGGCGGGTGCACCCGGGCATCCGGGCGATGGCGACCCCGCACTTCGTCGAGGCCGCGGCACGCTGCGGGCAGCACGTCAAGGCCGCCAAGGCCCTGGCCCCGTACGAGGACTGGGCCCGCAGCACCGGCTGCGACGTGCGGATGGCGCTGTCGCACCGCTGCCGCGCGCTGCTCGGCGAGCCGGACGCCGACGAGCACTTCGAGACCGCGATCGAGCTGCACCGCGCCAGCCAGACCGCGCTGGAGCTGGCCAAGACCGAGCTGTTCTACGCGCACCGGCTGCGCCGCAACCGCAAGGCCCGCGCCGCGCGCGAGCTGCTGCGGGACGCGCTGAAGATCTTCCAGCGCTACGACGCGGCGCGCTGGGCCGAGCGCACCACGGCCGAGCTGCGGGCGGCGGGGGAGTCGGTGCCCGGGTGCGCCAAGCCGGGCGGGCTGACGCCGCAGCAGATGCAGATCGCGCGGCTGGTCGCCGAGGGCGCGACGAACCGGGAGATCGCGGCCCAGCTGGTCATCAGCCACCGCACGGTCGACCACCACCTGCGCAACATCTTCGCGCGGCTGGGCATCCGGTCCCGCGTCGAGCTGGCCGCCCGCTACCGGTGACTGGCGATTTCACCGATGCGCGTGGTTGCGGGCTTTTGCCACGCTCGCCTGGTTCCCCTCTCACGGAAAGGGAGTTCGAACAGTGCGACGTTCACCAAGACACCTCTCCCGGCTGGTCACGGCGCTGGCCCTGGTCGCGGGCACCGCCGCTGCGACGGCCACAGCCCAGGCCGCCGACAACCCGTACGAGCGCGGCCCCGACCCGACCGAGTCGAGCATCGAGGCCAGCCGCGGCCCGTTCGCCGTCTCGCAGACCACGGTTTCGTCGCTGGCCGTCAGCGGCTTCGGCGGCGGCACCATCTACTACCCGGCCGACACCAGTCAGGGCACCTTCGGCGCGGTCGCGATCTCGCCCGGCTACACCGCCGACCAGTCCAGCATCGCCTGGATCGGGCCGCGCCTGGCCTCGCAGGGGTTCGTCGTGTTCACCATCGACACGATCACCCGCTACGACCAGCCGTCCAGCCGGGGTGACCAGCTGCTCGCGGCGCTGGACTACCTGACGCAGCGCAGCTCGGTGCGCGGCCGCATCGACAGCAGCCGCCTCGGCGTCGCCGGGCACTCGATGGGCGGTGGCGGCACCCTGGAGGCCGCCGACGAACGGCCCGCGCTGCAGGCGGCCGTGCCGCTCGCGCCGTGGAACCTGCGGAAGAACTTCTCCAGCGTGCAGGTGCCGACGTTCATCATCGGCGGCGAGTCGGACTCGGTCGCGCCGGTCTCCTCGCACTCCGAGCCGTTCTACACGTCGCTGCCCAGCAGCCTGGACAAGGCGTACATGGAGCTGAACAACGCGTCGCACTTCTTCCCGAACACGTCCAACACCACGATGGCCAAATACATGATCTCGTGGTTCAAGCGGTTCATCGACAACGACACCCGCTACGACCAGTTCCTCTGCCCGAACCCGAGCGGTCTGGCGATCGAGGAGTACCGGTCGACCTGCCCGTACTGATGCTCCGGGGCGGCGGATCAGGAGTCTTCGCGCTCCTGGTCCGCCGTTTCGCCGCGGTGCTCGTCCTCCGCGTTGCCGCCGCGGGGGCCGAAGCCCGGTGCCGGTTCCGGCGCTCCGGGACCGGGGTCCGCGGCGGCGATGCGCTCTTCGCCCAGGTACGGGTCGGGTTCGAACGGTGAGGTCGTCATGCCGGCCGGGTACCCGGCCGGCGCGTGATCATGCCTGCGCCGGCGGCCAGGACGGCGCGCCCAGCTCGCGGGAGATCGCCCGCGCCGCCTCCCGCACCGCGCTCGGCACCGCGGGGCCGGCCGGCCAGTCGGTCATCGGCACCACCACGCCGATCGCCCCGGCGATGTCGTGGGCGGCGTCGAAGATCGGCGCGGCCACGCAGCACTCGCCGATCACCGCCTCCTCCACCTCGGTCGCCAGCGCCTCGCCGCGCACCTGGGCCAGGTGCGCGGCCAGCTCCGCCGGGTCGGTGACGGTGTCCCGGGTCATGCTGCGCAGCGGTTCCGGCGCGAGGTCCGGGGACCAGGCCAGCATCGCCTTGCCGAGCGCGCTCGCGTGCGCCGGGATGACGATCCCGACCTCCGGCATCTGGCGGGAGCCGTCCGGGCGCGGCTCGTGGTGCACGATCATCACCTCGCCCGGCAGCAGCACCCCGGTCCGCACCGCGAACCCGGTCGTGCGCGCCAGCTCGGCCGCCCAGGTCAGCGAGCGGGACCGCAGTTCGAGGGTGTCCAGGTAGACGTTGCCGAGCTTGAGCACGGCGGGCCCGAGCCGGTAGCGGGCCGAGCCGCGGTCCTGCAGCACCAGGCCGTGGGCCTGCAACGTTTTGATGATGCCGTGCACCGTGGACGGCGCCAGCCCCAGCCGGGCCGCGATCTCGGACAGGCTCAGCCGCCGTTCCGCCTGCAGCACGGCGAGCACGCGGACCGCCCGGTCGACGGACTGGATCATCGGTGCACCCTCCTGCCCGCCAGCACTTTACAACAGCCGCCCGCCGTTCTATCTTCGTACGCGATTCGACAATGTCGAATGATGGTCGACGATGACGGAGGGGTGGCATGGCGGTTCGCCAGCTCGTGAACGATCCGGACGATTTCGTGCGGGAGGCGCTGGAGGGGCTCCAGCGGGCGCATCCGGACCTGGTCCGCTACCACGAGGACCCGGCGTACGTGGTCCGCGCGCGGCAAGCGGACAAGGTCGCGCTGGTCTCCGGCGGCGGCTCCGGGCACGAGCCGCTGCACACCGGTTTCGTCGGCGCCGGCATGCTGGACGCCGCCGTGCCGGGCGCGGTGTTCGCCAGCCCGACGGCGTTCCAGATCCGCGCGGCCATCGCCGCCGCGGACCGGGGCCGCGGGGTGCTGCTGATCGTCAAGAACTACACCGGTGACGTGCTGAACTTCCGCATCGCCGCCGAGCTGGCCGCCGACGACGGCATCGAGACGCGGACCGTCCTCGTCGACGACGACCTCGCCACCGACGGCCAGGAGGACGGCGCGCCCGGCCGTCGCGGCACGGCGGCGGTCGTGGCGGTGGAGAAGATCTGCGGCGCGGCGGCGGAGAACGGCGCGTCGCTGGACGAGCTGGCCGCGCTGGGGGAGCGGATCGTGTCGTCGGCGCGCACGATGGCGCTGGCGCTGGCGGCGTGCACGCAGCCGGGTCAGGACCGGCCGTCGTTCGACCTGCCGGACGGCGAGATCGAGTTCGGGGTCGGCATCCACGGCGAGCACGGTGTGGGGCGGCGCCCGTACGCGCCGGTGCGGGAACTGGTGGCCGATCTGACCAAGCCGCTGGTGGCCGCGCTGGGCCTGGACCGGGGCGACGAGGTGATCGCGATCGTCAACGGCCTGGGCGCGACGCACGGTCTGGAGTTGTCGGTGGTGCACCGCGAGCTGGGTGGGTTCCTGGACGGCTTGGGTGTGCGGATCGGCCGTGCGCTGGTCGGGTCGTACGTGACCGCGCTGGACATGCGGGGCTGCTCGATCACGCTGCTGCGCGCCGACGACGAACTGCTGGCCCTGTGGGACGCGCCCGTCCGCACCGCGGCCCTGACCTGGTGAAGGAGACCATTGTGGACACTCGTGCGTGGATCGAGCGGTTCGCTGCCGTCATCGACGAGCGCGGCGCCGAGCTGACGGAGCTGGACCGCCGCGCCGGTGACGGCGACTACGGCACCAACCTCCGGTCGGCCCTGGGGAAGGTGCGGGCGAACCTGGCCGCCGACGACCCGCGAACGCCCGGTGCGGTGTTCACCGCGGTGTCGGACGCGTTCCTCAACACCGGTGGCACCAGCGGTCCCTTGTTCGGCATGTGGTTCCGGGAGTTCGCCAAGGGCCTGGGCGACGAGGTGACGCCGCGGAGCCTGGCGGCCGCGGCCGGCGAGGCGGAGGCGACGGTGCGCCGCCTGGGCGGAGCCGAGGTGGGCCACAAGACGATGGTGGACGCGATGGTGCCGGCGGCGCAGGCGCTGGCGGCGGCGGCGGAGCGCAACGCCGACGTGGAAACCGCGCTGAAGGAAGCGGCCGCCGCGGCGGACGCGGGAGCCCGCTCGACGGAGCAACTGCTGGCGAAGCGCGGCCGGGCCAGCTACGTCGGGGAACACGCGCGCGGCGTGACGGATCCCGGCGCGCTGACGGTCGCCTGGTTCTTCGAAGCCGCCACCGAATAGCCCGGGGTGGTGCGGCCACATGGGGTGCGGCCGCACCACTCCGCCACAGTCCCGCTGCCTGCGATGCCGCGAGCCCGGCCAGGCCGTGTGGGGAATCGCTGGCTGGCGATCATTGCCCGGCAACACAACGCCGCGCCTCGCCGAGCTGCCCGCCGCACCGGCAAATCACCGCCCGGCAACACAACGCCGCACCTCGTCAAGCCGCCCGCCGCACCGGCAAACCGCCACCCGGCAACGCAAAGCAACAACCCCCCGAACCACTCCCCCTCCCGCACCCGATCCCCAGCCCACATCGGTTGCCGAGCAGTCGGGTCAAGGCACGCTTTCCCGCCTTGACGCGACTTCTCGGCAACCGAACACTGAA